>DASUON010000547.1:0-2244 GCA_036276615.1 Burkholderiaceae bacterium | reverse complement strand
TTTTCAGCTTCTTGCTTGAGCATTGCCTTGTCCATGCGTTCCCCCTTGTCATGGCCTGCGCAGCCTCAGCGACCGCACACCGACTTCACATGCCGCCCGAAGTTGTCCAGGATGGCCTGCCAGCCGTCGCGCTGCTGTTCTTCGGTGTGGGTGGTTTCTGCGTCGAACGTGACGCGCACCGTGATGCCATCGGCCTCTTCGACGAACTCGACGCGGGCCTTGCGGTCGCCAAAGGTGTATTCGATGAGCTGGTGCGGAATCACCTGGGTGTATGTGCCCGCGAAATCGAAGCCGGCGGAGCCGTCCTTGGCCTCCATGCGCGAGCAAAACGTGCCGCCCGGCCGCAGGTCCACCGTGGCGGCGGTGGTGTGCCAGTCGTCGGACGCGGCATTCCAGCGTTGGATGTCTGCGGGCGTGGTGTAGGCGGTCCACACGTCGTGGATGGGGGCGGGGATCCGGGTTGTCACGGTGATTTGCATGGTGGCCTCCTTGCGCCGGACTCAGCGCGTGGAGGCCACTGTAAACGCGCCTGGCTTGCTTTCAAAGCTCTGTGCGCAGCTGCCACAGCTCGGGGAACAGCACCACGTCGAGCATCTTGCGCAGGTAGCCCACGCCGCTGGTGCCGCCGCTGCCGCGCTTGAAGCCGATGACGCGTTCCACCGTGGTCACGTGGCGGAAGCGCCAGAGGCGGAAGGCGTCTTCAATGTCGGCCAGCTTTTCGCCCAGCTGGTACAGCGCCCAGTGGCGCTCGGGGTCGCGGTAGAACACCAGCCAGGCGTCTTTCACCTCGCTGCTGGCGGTGTAGGGCTGGGTCCAGTCGCGGTTGAGGTGGCTGGCGGGCAGGCTCAGGCCCTGGCGGGCCATGAGTTGCAGCGTCAGGTCGTACATGGACGGGGCTTGGTAGGTGGCCTGCACCGCGGCCAGCCGGTCGGGGTGGTGGGCGTGGGGGCGCAGCATGGCGGCGTTCTTGTTGCCCAGGCTGAATTCGATGCAGCGGTACTGGTGGCTTTGGAAGCCGCTGGAGTTGTCCAGGTAGGGGCGGATGGCGCTGTACTCGGGCGGCGTCATGGTGGCCAGCACGTCCCAGGCGTGCACCAGTTGTTCCATGATCTTGCTCACGCGCGACAGCATCTTGAACGCCGGGGGCAGCTCGTCAGCAGCCACATGCCGCATGGCGGCGTGCAGTTCGTGCAGCAGCAGCTTCATCCACAACTCGCTGGTCTGGTGCTGCACGATGAACAGCATTTCGTTGTGGTTGGGGCTGAGCGGGTGCTGGGCGCAGAGGATGGCGTCCAGGCCCAGGTAGTCGCCGTAGCTCATGCTGCGGCTGAAGTCGAGCTGGGCGTTTTCGGCGTGGACGATGGCTTCGGAGCCGTGCATGGGGCATTGCGGGGTGGTCATGGGGTGGCGTCCTTTCAGGTCACGGCGTGTTTCTGGTGGAAGCGGGGGTCTTGCCATTCGCCGCTGTCCAGCACCTGGCGCAGGTGTTCCACGGCGGTCCACACGTCTTCAAAGCCCAGGTACAGCGGGGTGAAGCCAAAGCGCAGGATGTCGGGCTGCTGGGCGTCGCCCGCCCGGAAGTCGCCCACCACGCCGCGGGCAATCAGCGCCTGCACGATGGCGTAGGCGCCGGAGTTGCGGGACAGGCAAACCTGTGAGCCCCGGCGGGCGTGGTCCCGCGGGGTGACCAGGGCCAGGCCGTGCCCGGCGCAGCGCTGCTCCACCAGGGCAATGAACAGGTCGGTCAGCGCCAGGCTTTTGGCACGCAGTGCGGCCATGCCGCCCAGGGGCTCGGCGGCCAGCAGCGTGTGCACGCCGCATTCCAGCGCCGTGAGGCTGAGGATGGGCTGGGTGCCGCACTGGTAGCGGGCGATGCCGGGGGCGGGCTGGTAGTCGGGCGTGAACTGGAACGGCGCGGCATGGCCCCACCAGCCGGACAGCGGTTGCCAGAAACGGTCCACATGCCGGGGCGCGGCCCACACAAAGGCGGGGGCACCGGGGCCGCCGTTCAGGTACTTGTAGCCGCAGCCCACGGCAAAGTCGGCCTGCGCACCGCTCAGGTCCACGGGCACGGCCCCGGCGCTGTGGGCCAGGTCCCACACGGTGAGTGCGCCCACGGCGTGGGCGGCGGCGGTGATGGCGGCCATGTCGTGCAGGGCGCCGGTGCGGTAGTTCACATGCGTGAGCATCAGCACGGCCAGGTCAGGTCCGGCGGCGGCAATGTCCGCGGCCACGGCCTCGGGC
>DASUON010000546.1:0-3484 GCA_036276615.1 Burkholderiaceae bacterium | reverse complement strand
TTGAAGCGGATGGCGGCCACCCGGCCGTCTTCTCCCCCCACCAGTGCCTCGGTCTGGGCGCCCAGCAGGAACTTCATGCCCCGCGCTTCCAGCGACTGTTGCAGCAGGTCGGCGGCGGTTTGGTCCAGTTGGCGCTCCATCAGCCATGGGGCCACGTGCACCACGGTCACATCCATGCCGCGTTTCATCAGGCCGTTGGCGGCTTCCAGGCCCAGCAGGCCGCCGCCGATCACCACCGCCTGCTGGTGCTGCGCGGCGGCGTCGATCATGGCCTGGGTGTCGGCAATGTCGCGGTAGGCCAGCACCCCGGCCAGCTCCTTGCCCGGCACGGGCAGCATGAAGGCGTTGGAGCCGGTGGCCAGGATGAGCCGGTCATACGCCACCGACTGGGTGGCCCCGTCCGGCCCGCTGGCGTGCACCACGCGGCGGGTGCGGTCCACGTCGGTCACCGTCCAGCCCGCGTGCAGGGTGATGTGGTGCTGCTCGTACCACGCCCAGTCGTTCAGGACGATTTCCTCCAGCGTCTGCTCGCCCGCCAGCACCGGCGACAGCATGATGCGGTTGTAGTTGGGGTGCGGCTCGGCCCCGAAGACGGTGATGTCGTACAGGTCGGGGGCCAGCTTCAGCAGCTCTTCCAGCGCCCGCACACCGGCCATGCCGTTGCCCACCATCACCAGCTGTTGCCGGGCGGAAACCGTGGCGGTGGGGGTGGCGTCGTGCAAGGCGGCGGCACCGGGGGTGGACAGGTCGGTCATGCGGCCTCCTTCTCCACGTGGGCCTGGCGGGTGTAGAGGAAGTCGATCACGGCCTTGCGGTAGCCCAGGTAGGCGGGGCTGTCGGCCAGGGCCACGCGGCTGCGGGGGCGGGGCAGGTCCACGTGCAGCACCTCGCCGATGGTGGCGGCGGGGCCGTTGGTCATCATCACGATCTTGTCGGACAGCAGCACCGCCTCGTCCACGTCGTGCGTCACCATCACCACCGTGCTTTGGGTGCGGGCCACGATGTCCAGCAGCTCGTCTTGCAGCTTGGCGCGGGTGAGGGCGTCCAGTGCGCCAAAGGGCTCGTCCATCAGCAGCACCTTGGGCTCCATGGCCAGGGCGCGGGCAATGCCCACGCGCTGCTTCATGCCGCCGCTGATTTCGCCGGGGCGTTTTTGCGCCGCGTGGGTCAGGCCCACCAGGGCCAGTGCAGCGTCGGTGCGGGCCATCAGCTGGGCCTTGGTCTCGGCGGGCGCGCCGGGGTTGCGTTGGCCGAACACTCGCTCCACGCCCAGGTAGACGTTGTCAAAACAGGTCAGCCAGGGCAGCAGCGAGTGGTTCTGGAACACCACCGCCCGCTCAGGGCCGGGGCCGGCAATCTCGCGGTTGGCGCACAGCAGCGTGCCGGTGGTGGGGGTGGTGAGCCCGGCAATCAGGTTGAGCAGGGTGGACTTGCCGCAGCCCGAGTGGCCGATGAGGGCCACGAACTCGCCCTTGGCCATGCTCAGGTCGATGTCGCGCAGGGCGGTGAAGGGGCCTTTCTTGGTCTTGAAGGTCTGGCCCACGCCCTGGATGTCGATGTACTTGCTGGGGTTGTTCATGATTTCACCTCGTCGAACGTGAAGGCCGAAGCCAGCTTGATGAGCGCAAACTCCAGCACCAGGCCCACGATGCCGATGACGAAGATGGCCACGATGATGTTTTTGACGTTCAGGTTGTTCCACTCGTCCCACACCCAAAAGCCAATGCCCACGCCGCCGGTCAGCATTTCGGCGGCCACGATCACCAGCCACGCCGTGCCCACGGCCAGGCGCACGCCGGTCAGCATGTAGGGCAGCACGGCGGGGAACAGGATCTTGGTGAGCACCTTCCATTCGCTGAGGTTGAGCACCCGGGCCACGTTCAGGTAGTCCTGCGGCACACGCTGCACGCCCACCGCGGTGTTGATGACCATGGGCCAGATGGAGCAGATGAAGATGGTCCAGATGGCCGCCGGGTTGGCCCCCTTGAACACCAGCAACCCGATGGGCAGCCAGGCCAGCGGTGACACCGGGCGCAGCAGGCTGATGATGGGATTGCACATGCGGCTCAAAAACTCAAAGCGCCCAATGGCAAACCCCGCCGGAATGCCCACCAGTGCCGCCAGCCCGAAGCCCACGGCCACGCGCTGCAGCGACTGCAACACGTTCCAGCCCACGCCCTGGTCGTTGGGGCCGTTGCGGTAGAACGGGTCGGCAAACACCTGCACCGCCTGGCCCCAGGTTTCCAGCGGGCTGGGGATGGCGCTGCCGGTGCTGATGGACACCAGCGCCCACAGGCCCACCAGCAGGCCCAGGCCCATGAGCGGGGGGAGGATGCGCAGGGCCAGCTCGCGCCCGTCAAATAGAGGCATTTTTTGGCCTTCTGCGCTTTTAATGATTGATGTGTTTGCTACTGAAGTCATTGCATTGGGGGGCTTGGGGTGGCCGGTGGAAGGGACAGCAGCCCCCTCCAGCGGCCCGTGGAACACGGCGCTGACCATGGTGGTTCTCCTCAGACCTTGACCTTGAAGCCGTCGGCGTACTTGGCGGGGTCCTTGCCGTCCCACACCACGCCGTCCACCAGCTTGTGGGTGCGCATGTCGCTCTTGGGCAGCGGGGTCTTGCTGGCGGCGGCAGCGTCCTTGTAAATGGCGGTCTGGTTGATGGCTTTGGCCACGCCCAGGTAGTCGGGGTGGTCCTTCAGCAAGCCCCAGCGCTTGTGCTGGGTCAGGAACCACATGCCGTCGCTCAGGTAGGGGAAGTTCACCGCGCCGTCGTTGTAGAACTTCATGTGGTTGGGGTCGTCCCAGGTCTTGCCCAGGCCGTTCTGGTAGCGGCCCAGGATGCGCTGGTTGATGGCGTCCACCCCGGTGTTGACATAGGCCTTGTCGGCGATGGTTTCGGCCATCTTCAGCTTGTTCTGCAAGCCCGCGTCGATCCACTTGCCCGCTTCCAGAATGGCGGCGGTCACCGCGCGGCAGGTGTTGGGGTACTTCTTGGCGTACTCACCCGTGGTGCCCAGCACCTTTTCGGGGTGGTCCTGCCAGATGTCCTGGGTGGTGGTGCCGGTGATGCCGATGCCGTCCATGATGGCGCGGTGGTTCCAGGGCTCGCCCACGCAGAAGCCGTCCATGTTGCCCACGCGCATGTTGGCCACCATTTGCGGCGGGGGCACGGTGATGACCTTGGCATCCTTGAACGGGTTGATGCCATGGGCGGCCAGCCAGTAGTACAGCCACATGGCGTGGGTGCCGGTGGGGAAGGTCTGGGCAAAGGTGTATTCGCGCTTGTCGCTCTGCATCAGCTTGGCCAGCGAGGCGGCATCCACCGCGCCCTTGTCGGCCAGCTTCTTGGACAGGGTGATGGCCTGGCCGTTGTGGTTCAGGTTCATCAGCACGGCCATGTCCTTCTTCGGACCGCTCACGCCCAGGTGCACGCCGTAGACCAGGCCGTACAGCACATGCGCCATGTCGAGCTCGCCGTTGA
>DASUON010000545.1:0-4023 GCA_036276615.1 Burkholderiaceae bacterium | reverse complement strand
CATCGCCGGGCTCTTGGATTTGGTCTTTTCGACCTCCCGCCCATGACGAATGAGTTGATTGATGGTTGGCATTGAAACGTCCCTAAACGTTTGAAAAGCGAAAACGAAAACTCCTCGGAAATTTCCGAAAAGCCCGCGAGTGTAACACGGCTTGGCTCATTTCACCCACAGGCGGATGGCATCCCAGGCGCGACCCAGGATGCCGGCTTCTTCCACCGTGTCCAGCACCTGCAAGGGCACCTCGGCCACCGACGAGCCATCGGGCAGCGACACCTTGAGCGTTCCCAGCGACTGCCCGGCCTGCAACGGCGCCACCAGCGGATCGGGGCGCACCACCTCGGTCTTGAGCTGCTTGCCCGTGCCAGCGGGCACCGAAATGACCACCCCTTCCGGCAAACCCAGGCGCACGGTGGCGCGCTTGCCCTTCCAGACGGCGGGTTCCACCGCCGCGTCACCCGGCTTGACCAGACGCACCGACTCGTAGGCGGTGTAACCCCAGTTCAGCAGCTTCTGGCTTTCGGTGGCGCGGGCGTTTTCGCTGGCCGTTCCCAGCACCACGCTGAGCAAGCGGCGCTGCCCGGCCTTGCCTTCACCCAGGCCCGGCACCTCGCGGTGTGCCGTGGCCACCAGGCAATAGCCGGCCGCCGCGGTGTGGCCGGTCTTCAAGCCATCCACCGTGGGGTCACGGAACAGCAACAGGTTGCGGTTGGTGTCGTTGGACGACGGGGTGCCCGGGTAGCGGTACTTCTGGATGGAGTAGTAATGCACATACTCGGGAAAGTCCTGCATGAGCCGGGTGGCCAAGGTGGCCAGATCCCGCGCCGTGGTGGTGTGGCCGGGGGCGGTCAGCCCCTCGGGGTTGAGGTAGCGGGTGGACTTCATGCCCAGGGCGTGCGCCTGCGCATTCATCATTTCCACAAACCGCTCCACCGTGCCGCCCACCCCTTCGGCCAAGGCCATGGTGGCGTCGTTGCCCGACTGCACGATCATGCCCTTGAGCAAGTCCTCCACCGGCACCTGCATCTTGGGATCGATGAACATGCGGGAGCCAGGCATCTTCCAGGCACGCTCGCTGACGCCAAAGGTCTGCGTCAGGCTGATTTTTTTGGATTTGAGCGCGTCAAACACCAAGTACGCCGTCATCAGCTTGGTGAGCGACGCGGGCTCCACCGCCGCATCGGGGTCTTTGGCGGCCAGCACCTGACGCGCGGTCACGTCGTACAGCAGGTACGCACGTCCTGCCACCTCGGGCGGCTGCGGCACCTGAGCCCACAAGGGCAAGGCCAACCCCATGCATGCACCCCACAGAGAGGCTTTGATCAACCACGGTTTCAAAGGTATGTCCTGTTCAAAATGAAAATGAAGCCCCGCCTCGGCAGGAACAGTGGTTCCACGGGGCGGGGCGTGCAGCTTTCAGCTGCGAAGATGACGCAAGGTCAGGGACTTGAGCAACGGCAACTGTCCGTGAAAGAAATGCTCCACGCCCGGCACCACCGTCACCGGCAGGTGTTGGGGGCGTGCCCAGTCCATCACGGCAGACAGCGGCACGGTGTCGTCCACCTCGCCATGCAAGACCAGCGCCCGGTCATGAAGTTCCGCCGCCAGTGGGGCCACCTGAAAGCGGCTGGCCGCCGTGCCCACCAGCACCACCTTGTGCAAGTCCGCCGAATCGCCCAGGGCGGCGATGGCCTGACAGGTCACAAACGCACCGAACGAAAACCCGGCCATGCACAGAGGAGCCCCCAGGCCTTCGGCGCGCACCACCGCCAACAGGTCATCCACCTCCCCTTGGCCGTGGTCGTGCTGACCCGCGCTGCCCCCCACCCCGCGGAAATTGAAGCGCACCGTGCGCCACCCCGCCTGCACAAAGGCCCGGGCCAGGGTCTGCACCACCTTGTTGTGCAAGGTGCCTCCGAACAGGGGATGGGGGTGCGCAATGACCGCGGTGCCCAGCGGCTGCCCGGCGGGCAGGTCCAGGGCCAGCTCCAGCGGCCCCACGGGGCCCGCCAAGGTGGCCATGCGGGTTTGAGAATTCATGAATCAATAGCAAACAATGCAAATAGGTAAAGCGCTAGAGGCCAAATTTGGCCTGAACTTCAGCGCCCCACGTCGGGCGGGGTCAGCAACCGCTCCACCACTTGGCCCTTGGCCAGGTGTTGATCGACGATGTCGTCAATGTCCTTCAGGTCCACATAGGTGTACCAGACCGCTTCGGGGTACACCACCGCAATGGGGCCACCCGCGCAGCGGTCCAGACAACCCGCCTTGTTGACGCGCACCTGCCCCGGCCCCAGCAGACCTTGGGCCTTGGCCCGGGCTTTGCAGTGATCGAACGCTTGCGCCGCGGCCAGCTGGGCGCAGCAGGACTGGCCGTTGTCTCGCTGGTTGGTGCAGAAAAAAATGTGTCGCTGGTAGTACGACGGGGCGGCGGGGGAGGGGGTGGATTCGGCCTGGCTCATGGCCCGGCATTGTAGGAGTCCCCTGCGTCCGCCACTGGTCGCTGCCCCACCTGACCCAGGCCATGCACCAGCACGGCATACGGCCACAGCCAGCCCAGCCACTGGGTCAGCCCATGGAACCGGATGAAACGCCCCTGAGCCCACACGTCCAGCGACTCGGCCAGGTACGGGGTGCCCGGCATGCGGTTGAGCAGGAACAACGCCGCCACCAGCGCCAGCAACATCCACACCACACTGGCGCGACGCGACAAGCCCACCAACATCAACCCCAAGGCCCCGCCCAGCACCAAGCCCACGATCACCGGCTCGGTCAACCAGGCCCAGGCGCGTGCGGGTCCGTAGGTCAGCGACGCCGACAAGGCCGACATCCCCAGCCCCAGAGCCGCCAACACCGCCCAATGCACCAGCCGACGGGTGAGCCCCCGCAGCACGCTGTACCCCAACAGGCAGGGCACCAACACGCTCAGGGCCACGCATTGGGCCTCCATGGCCAGGCTGAGTGCGCCAGCCTGGGCATCCGACACCGTCCACCAATGCGCAAACCGCGTGTCGGCCAGCCACTGCGCCACCCGCAACTCGATGAGTGCGCCCACCTGCCCCAGGCCAAACGGCAACGCCGCCGGGTACAGCAAGGCCAACGGCCACAACACCAGCAGCACCAAGGCCCCGTGGGCATCGGGCACAAACCAGTGTTGCCGCAGGCGCTGCCAACGCACCAGTCCACCGCTGCGGTGGGCCAGCCAAGCCACCGCCACCCCCAGACCGCCGCCCGTGGTGTTGAGCAACCAATCCACCGACGAAGGCACCCGGCTGGGCAAGTAGACCTGCAAAGACTCCATGGCCAAGGACAGCAGGCTGGGGGCCAGCACAGCCGCCGCCACCGACCACCCCGCCCCAGACGCGCGCCAGGCCCACACCCCCATCAGAAACCCCAAGGGGGCGTAGCCGGCGAGGTTGCTGAACACGTCGAACCCGGTCCAGTACCGCGGCCAGGGTGCCCACAGGAACGAAAGCAGGGGCGCATCCTGACTGCGCCACCCTTCGAATGGGTACAGGCTGGCGTAGACGATCAGGGCTGCAAAAGCGCCCGACAACGGACGGGCCAGGGTACGCCGCCCCATGTCATGGCCCCGTCAGAACGGCTTGACCACCACCAGGCACACCACCACCACCAGCATGAGGACCGGGGCCTCGTTGAACCAGCGGAACCACACGTGGCTGCGGGTGTTGCGACCCGACTCGAAGGCCTTGAGCATGCGACTGCACGCGTGGTGGTAGCCCAGCACCAGCAACACCACGGCCAGCTTGGCATGCATCCAGCCGTTGCCGGGGCCCCAGCCAATGCCGTACCCGGCCCACAGCCACAGACCCAGGCCCAAGGCGGGCACCGCCAGCAGGTGGGTGAAGCGCATGAGCTTGCGTGCCATCAGCAGCAGCCGGTCGCGCTCGGCATCGCTGCCGGACGGCACCATGGCGAGGTTGACAAAAATGCGCGGCAGGTAGAACAAGCCCGCAAACCAGCTGGCCACAAAGACGATGTGAAAGGATTTGACCCAGAGCATGG
>DASUON010000544.1:0-3629 GCA_036276615.1 Burkholderiaceae bacterium | reverse complement strand
CTGGACGACCTGGACGTGCTGGAGTGGGTGGGTCGGTTTGTGGGCCGCATCCACGCGGTGGGTCAGCGCCAGCCGTTCCAGCACCGCCCGGCCCTCACCCGCCAGACCTTGGCCGACCAACCCAGCCAGTGGCTGGCCCGGCACGAAGCCGTTCCACTGGACATCCGCAGCCGCTGGGAAGACACGCTGGGCCAGGCCCTGGAGGTGTTGAACCGGGTGGCCCCCGAACTGGGTGACCCGTCCGCCGCCCTGACCACCCTGCGGCTGCATGGCGACTGCCATCCGGGCAACGTGTTGTGGACGCCCACCGACCTGCCCGGCGGAGGCCCACACTTTGTGGACCTGGACGACGCCCGCACCGGCCCCGCCATTCAGGACTTGTGGATGCTGCTGCCCGGCGGCGACCGCCGCGAGCAGACCCTGGGCCTGTCCGCCCTGCTGGACGGCTACGAGCAATTCCATGCGTTTGACCGCCACGAGCTGCGCCTGATCGAACCGCTGCGCACCCTGCGCCAGATCCACTACAGCGCCTGGCTGGCCAGCCGCTGGCAGGACCCCATCTTCCCGGTCAACTTCCCGTGGTTTGGCTCCAGCACCTATTGGGCTGGGCAAATCCACCAGTTGGAAGAGCAGATGGAGGCCATGCAGGAGCCCCCGCTGCAAGTGTGAGCCACTGCCTCAGCAGCCCGCACTTTCTGAGGCGTGCAGCCAATTGGCTTCGAAATCGGCCCGGGGAATGGGGCGGCTGAAGTAGTACCCCTGGTACTGGGTACAGCCCAGCTCGGCCAGGCGGTCCCGCTGGGCCTCCTGTTCCACCCCCTCGGCAATGGTCTCCAGGCCCAGGGAATCGGCCAAGGCCACGATGGTGCGGACGATGGCAGCCGAATCGCCTTCACCCCCCAGGTCGCGCACAAACGATTGGTCGATCTTGAGCTTGTACAACGGCAAGCGGCGCAGGTAACTCAGAGAGGAATAGCCCGTGCCGAAGTCGTCCAAAGAGAACAGCACCCCCCGCCCCTTCAACACCCGCATGCGCTCCACCACCTGGTCCACGTCGTCCAGCAACAGGCTTTCGGTCAGTTCCAGCTCAACACGCCCCGGGTCCACCTGAGACGACTCCAGGGCGTCGGTCACATGGCGCACGAAGTCGGGGTGGTGGAACTGCTTGGCACTGAGGTTGACCGCCACCCGCCAGCGGGCGTCGGGCTGAACCGCCTGCCACGAGGCCATGTCACGGCAGATGGTGTGCAACGCCCATTGGCCCAGCGGAACGATCAAACCCGTTTCCTCGGCCACCTGGATGAAATGCGCCGGTGACAGCAGACCACGCTCCGGGTGCTGCCAGCGCGCCAGGGCCTCCACTCCACACAGGTTGCCGTCCACATCCACCTGCGGCTGGTAATGCAGCACAAACTGCCCCTGGGCCAGCGCATGCCGGATGTCTTGCTCCAGTGCCACATGGGCGGTGGCCCGGTCCTGCATGGCCGGGTTGAAAAAGCGGGTGGCGTTGCGCCCGCTCAGCTTGGCCTCGTACATGGCCATGTCCGACCAGCGCAGCAAGTCGTCACTGCTGGAGCGCGCATCCGAAAACAGGGCAATGCCCAGGCTGGCCGTGATTTCGTGCGCCACCGCACCCAGATCAAACGGCAAGCGCAAGGCCTGCTGCACCTTGTCGGCCACCACCTGGGCCTGCAAAGCGGCCTGCTCGGGCACGGTCGACAAGTCGCGCAGCAACAGCACGAACTCATCGCCACCCAACCGCGCCAGCACATCGCTGTCCCGAATGTGGGCCTGCAAGCGGCTGGACAGGGCTTTGAGCAGGTTGTCCCCGGCCTCGTGTCCCCGGGTGTCGTTGACCAGTTTGAAATGGTCCAGGTCAATGAAGATCAGCGCCCCATCGCGCCCGGAGCGCTGGCTGGCCGCATGGGCGGCATGCAACTGTTCGATGAACAGCCGCCGGTTGGGCAAACCCGTCAGCGGGTCAAAAAACGCCAACAGGTGGATTTCTTCCACCTGGCGGCGCAGCTCGGTGACGTCGGTGGCAATGCCGCACAGGGCATAAATCCGCCCGTCGGGCGAGCGCAAGGGCAACTTCAGCGACCGGTAGGTGCGCAACTGCGGAGGATGCCCCGTCTCCCGCGTCACCTCCTGGGAGACCCGCTCCCCCTCAAGCAGCACCCGGCGGTCGCTCTCCTCCTCCGCCGCGGCGACCTCGGGAGACAGGAATGCCGAAGCCGTTTGTCCCACGATCTCGCTCAGCGACCGGGCCTGTGCCTCGCAAAAGGCCCGGTTGGTGTACTGGTAACGCAGCGCCGGGTCCTTGATGTAAATGGCCACGTCCACGCTGTCCAGGATGGTGTTCAGCCGCTCCTCGCTGGCGCGGCTTTCCCGAACTTGCTGCTGCACCTTGCGTCGGAACCCGTACGCCACAGCCGAAGCCAGCAACAACAAGGTGCCCCCCACACCCAGCGCCCACCACCACCACGTGGGCACCGGGTTCGCCGCAGCCCCATCCCCCCAAAGCTGCTGGTTCCGGTGATAGAAGGAGTCCCGGTCGGCCTTCCACCGACGGAGCTGGGCGTCAATGACGTTGAGCAGCTCGGGGTCCCCCGACCGTGGGGCTGCAAAAAACAGGCGTGATGGCTGAAACACAATGGGCGTGCGCACCGCCCCGTGCCGATGGGCTTGCCACTCGCCGTACACATGGTTGGACAGCACCACGTCGGCCTTTCCCTGGGCCACCGCCTGGAACGCCAGTGCCAGGGTGGCTTCTGGCACCCATTGGACCTGCACCCCAAAGCCCGCCAGCAGCGACTCGAAGTAGGGCCGCTGCGTGCCCCCTTCCAGCACCGCCACACGCAAGCCCCGCAGGTCCAGCACCGACTCAACACGCAGGTTCTTGCGCTGGTACACCTGGGACCAGCTGTGCATCACCGGCTCCTGGTGAAATGCAAAGCGAGTGGCCCGTTCGTCGCTGTAGGCCACGTCAGGCATCAGGTCGAGCTTTCCCTGCTCCAGCAGGCTCAGGCATTCCTGCCATTCACAGCTCACCGCCTGCAAGCGCCACCCTTGCAGGGCTGCCAGTTCCCGGGCCAACGCACCAAACGCACCGCTGGGTTGCCCGTCGGGACCCATGAAGATTTTGGGTGGGTTGTCGTACACCCCCAAGCGAACCACACGCTCCGAGGCCGGGGTTTGCGCCCAGCCCGCCAAGGCCCCCCAGCCGAACACGACCAGGGCCAGGACCACCCGCCAAAGGCGACGCTCAGTTGCGCGCATGGCTGATCTGGACACTTTCCACCCCGGCCACCGCCTGCAACCCGCGAGACAACTCGAACAGGGAACTGGGATCGGGGTGGCTGCGCTGCGCCACCATCACGAAATGCCATGAAATGGTTTCGGCGTTGCGGGTGATCTGCAAGGTGCCCTCGGCCACCGAATACCCCCATGACGCCACGCGCTGACGCAGCAGGTTTTCGTCGGGTTCGGTCGACGCCCCAAACACCAGGCTCACGCCCATGGCCCGCCGCGAGGGCAGGCGCATTTCCAGCTTGGGCCCCCACATCATCAGCGAGGCCGACAGCACCGTCAGCAAAATGGCCGCGCCATAAAAGCCAATGCCCACCAGC
>DASUON010000543.1:0-5702 GCA_036276615.1 Burkholderiaceae bacterium | reverse complement strand
CCTTGCCACTGCAGGCGGGCCGAGGCGTGCAGGCCACGGCGCGCGTTGTCGCTCACGTTGCGTTCCGTCTCGCGGGTGGTCTGGCCATCGTCGCGCTGGGTCAGGCTCCAGGCGTCGTCGGTGCGGCGGCTGTCGTGCAGTGACAGCGCGGTCATGCCCTGCAGCGATTCGGTCTTGAAGTGGTGCACCCAGTCGGCCGACAGGTTCGGCTGGCCGTGCTCGCTGCCCATGCCCAGTTTCAGGTCATCGGGTTCGGCGCGCAGGCGTTCGCGCAGCACGATGTTGATGGTGCCGGCAATGGCGCGCGCCCCGGTTTCGGCGGTGGGCGCGCGCAGAATTTCAATGCGCTCGACCATGCTGGGCGTGAGGTTCTCGACCGAAAAGCCCGGCGGCAGGCTCTGGCCGTCGAGCAGGATCTGGGTGTAGGCGCCCATGCCGCGCATTTGCGGCGAGCCGCCCCGCCCCGGCGCTCCACCCAGGGTGATGCCGGGCTGGCGCTTGAGCACGTCGGCAATGGTGCCGTCGCCTTGCCGCTCCAGCTCCTCGCGCCCGATCACGGTTTTGGCGGCGGTGGATTCGCGGCGATCCTGCTCGTCGGTGTTGCGCGCGGCGCGCACCTCCACCGCCGCCAGTTCGGGCGCCTCGGCGGGGGCCGTGCTTTCGGCGGTGGTGGGGGGCGTGGTTTGGGCAAGCGCCCCCAGCGGCGCCACCCCTGCGCTCAGGCAAATGCTCAGGCTGAACAGGGTGGCATGGCGGGCGGGCAACGGGGGGCGAATCAAAGGGGCGGTCACGGGTTTACTGAAGGCTCTCGAAATAAGCGTTGCTGTTGTAGTTTTTGCCGATGCGTTCGGCCAGTTGCGGCACTTCCTGCACACCGTTGCGGTGGCTGTAGACCGCGTAGGCGGCGTGCAACTCGGTGAGTTTATCGGGGTGCTGTGGCGCCAGGTCGCGTTGCTCGGCGCGGTCGTTCTTCAAATTGAACAACTGCCAGCGCCCGGCCCCCACGGGCGACTCCACGTACACGATCTTCCAGTCGCCCTGGCGGAAGGCCTTGCGGCCGAACAGTTCCCAGCCGCGCTCGAAACGCGGGTGGATGCTGGCCTGCTGCCCGGTCAGCAAAGGCAGCAGCGAACGCCCTTGCAGTGCGGGCGCAGGCTGACCATGGACTTGTGCCGGGTAGCTGGCGCCGGCCAGGCCGAGCAAGGTGGGCGCGATGTCGGTCACGTGACCCGGCGCGGCCGACACTTGGCCGCCCCCCAGGTGTGCCGGGTAGCGCACGATGGTGGGCACCGTGGTGCCGCCCTCGTAGCTGTAGCCCTTGAACAGGTTGAACGGCAAGGCGCTGACCTGCGCCCAGTTCGGCCCGTAGGACACGTAGGACGAAGCCTTGCCCACGTTGGCCAGGCTGTTGTCGCGCGGGATGGTGCTGAAGCGGTTGCCCACGTGCGCGCCTTCGGCCCCGTTGTCCGACATGAACACGATGACGGTGTTGTCGTACTGGCCGCTGGCCTTGAGCTGCTGCACCACCTTGCCGATGTTCTGGTCCAGCAGGTCCACCATGGCGGCGTAGGTGGCCATGCGCTTGCTTTCCTGGGCCTGTTGCGCGGGGTTCAACGCCCGCCACGCGGGCCACAGGGAACGCGCCGTGGCCGGTTGGAAGTCCTGCGGCAGGATGCCCAGCGCCTTTTGCTTCTGGATGCGCGCCTGGCGGATCGGCTCGTAGCCGGCGCGGTAGCGTTCTTCGTACTTGGCGATCACATCGGCCGGGGCTTGCAAGGGCCAGTGCGGCGCGGTGAAGGCCAGGTAGGCGAAGAAGGGTTGCCGGTCGCCCGAGGCGGCCTGCAGGTAGCTCACCAGCTTGTCGGCGTAGAAGTTGGTGGAATAGAAGTCGGCCGGCACGGTGGTCAGCTTGCCGTCTTCGCGGTAGTAGGGCTGCTTGGGGTCGAGCGTGGTGTTCCAGGGCTGGGCCACGTGGTCGTCGGCGCCGCGCAGCAGGGCGAAGGAGCGGTCGAAACCGCGGGCCTTGGGGCTGCGTTCTTCCGTCAGGCCCAGGTGCCATTTGCCGGCCATGTAGGTGCGGTAACCGGCTTGCTGCAACAGCGTCGGGAACGGCACCACGCGCTCATTCAGGTAGCCCTCATAACCTGGCTTGCCTTGCTGTTCCGGCACGGTCAGTTCGGCCATGCTGCCTATGCCGGCCACGTGGTGGTCCACACCCGACAGCAGCATGGACCGCGTGGGCGAACAGGTGGCGGCGGAGTGGAAGTCGGTCAGGCGCAGGCCTTCTTTGGCCAGGGCGTCCAGGTTCGGCGTGTCGATTTCACCGCCGAAGGCGCCGATGTCGGAAAAGCCCAGGTCGTCGGCCAGGATGAGCAGGATGTTGGGGCGGCGCTGCGCCGTGGCCGCGCCCGGCAAGGGGTTGGCTTCGGCGGCCTGGGCCACGGGCGTGAGGCTGACGGCCAGACCGGCCAACACCAGGGCGGAGGCGGCCCACACGGCCGGGGTACGAGAGCGGTGGGAACGTTGGGCATGGAGGGGCATAAACACCTGTCGATGGGTCAATGGATGAGTCAAACGAAAAGGGGCACGCGAAGGTGGGCTCAACGCCGGGACACCGTGCGGAACCCCACGTGCGAGGTGGCCAGATCGGGTTCCTGCGCTTCACGGGCCGAGGCCCGGTAACGCACGCAGTAATCGGGCGAACACAGGAAGGAACCGCCTTTGATGACGGCCTTGGCCGCTGTGCTTTGGGCATGGCCAGGCACCACGGGGGCCGGGTCGCCATTGGCGTGGCTTTGGTGCGGGCCGCTGTAGGCGTCTTTCGTCCACTCCCAGGCGTTGCCGATGGTGTCGAACAGCCCCCAGGCGTTGGGTGCGAAACAGGCCACCGGGGCCAGGCCGCTGTGACCGTCTTCGACCGTGTTGAGCAGCGGGAAGTTGCCCTGCCAGTAATTGGCGGTGGGCTTGCCTTGCGCGCTGCGCGGAGCGGCGTCCAGTGCCGGGCTTTGCTGGCCGGCCTTGGCGGCGTATTCCCATTCGGCTTCGGTGGGCAGGTCACGCCCCAGCCAGTGGGCGTAGGCCAGGGCATCGCGCTGGGTCACCAGCACCACGGGGTAACGTTCCTTGCCACGCAGGTGGCTGGCGGGCCCGGCGGGGTGCCGCCAGTTGGCCCCTTTCACGTAGCGCCACCAGGCCAGGTCGCGCTGCCGCAGGTCTTGCTCGGCAGGCGGCACGAACACCGCCGCCCCGCCCTGCCGCTCGGCATCCGTCACGTGGCCGGTGGCTTTTACAAAGGCAGCAAACTGGGCGTTGGTCACTTCGGTGCGGTCGATCCAGAACGCCGCCACCTGGGTGGGCACGGTGGGGCGCTCGTCGGCGTACCCGTCCTGCGAACCCAGGGTGAACGCGCCAGCGGCCACGGCCACCTGCCCGGCATGCGGCGTGCCCGGCCAGCCCTTGGGCAACAGCGGGGCCACCTGGCAAGCCGCCACCGCCGCACCAGCCACGGCCCACCCGCTCAGCACGGCCAGCAAACCGGCCATGGGCCGCGTCAGGCATGGGGTGAACTGCGTGCGCCGGCTCACTGCGGTGCTCCACTGGCCAGTGGTTGGGGCGGTTGCTGTGCCAGCGACTGTGCCCGGGCGATCTGCCCTTCGATCGACGCGCGGGTCGCGTCGTCCACCACCGTTTGCGACAGCAAACGCTGCCACTGCGCCACGGCGTGGGCGTAGTCGTGCCGCTCGAACGCCGCGCTGCCCGACAAGGCGAGCGCCTGCACGTGCGTGGGGTCGAGCTTGAGCGCCTCGTTCAACCAGGCTTCGGGCTCACCCACCAGGGTACGGCCGGTGGCCATGCCCAGCACCACGGCGTAGTCGGTCAGCAGATCGGCGTCGGGCGGCTGCAAGGCGAACAGGCGCTGGTAGGCGTCCACCGCCTGCGGGAAGCGCCCCAGTGTTTCGTAGGACTTGGCCAGCATGCGCCAACCTGCCGGGTCTTCGGGCTGGTTTTGCAGCCGGGTGGCCAGCCGCGCCACCATGCCTTCAATTTGCTCCGGCGTCATGCTGCCCACGGCTTGCTGCGCGCTCAAACCGGCGGGGGCCGTGGGGGTGGGTGCGGCCCCTGGGTGGGTGATGGCCGACGGTTCACCGACCCAGGCGTACAGCGCCCCGGCGGCCAACAGGAACACTGCCCCGAAGGCCAGGGCCTGCCCCCGCAACGGTGTGGAAGCCTGCGCTGCAGAGGTGGCCGTTGCGGACACCGGGTGCCCCACGTTCACCCGCCACAGTGGGAGCACAAAGAACAAGCTGGCCAGCAACGCCAGCAAACCGGCCACGATCACAAATCCCGTCATGGCGTTCGCCCTTCCTGTGGCGGCACCACATCATCGTCCACGGCGGCGGCATCACCGCCTTCCCAACCACCGGGTTCCGGCTGGCCCTGCCAACGGCGTGCGCGCCAGTGCAAACCCAACACCACCAGCCCCACCAGCAGCAGCAAGGCCGGGCCGCTCCACAGCAACCAGGTGGCGGGGTTCACTGGCGGGCGGTAGAGCACAAATTCGCCGTAGCGCTGCACCATGAAGTCGCGCACCTCGGCCTCGCTAGCGCCCCGGCTCAATTGCTGCCGCACTTCGTGCTTCAACTGCACGGCCAGTTCGGCCTGCGAATCGGCAATGGTCTGGTTCTGGCACACCAGGCAGCGCAGTTCCGACGCCAGGCGGTTGACGCGCTCGTCCAGCACCGGGTCGGCCGCCAACCCGGCCTGCGGTACCGCCGGTAGAGTTGTCGGCACAGTCGCCGGTGCCTCGGCATGGGCCAGCGCGGCCACGCAGGTGTGCACCACCAGCGCCACGGCCAGCCACCACGAACGCCTAGCCACGTTGCAGCTCCTTGACCAGCGGCAGCACCTTGGTCTTGAGCAGTTCGGGCGTCAGCGGGCCCGACAGCTTGTAGCGCACGGTGCCCTGCTTGTCGATGACGAAAGTCTCCGGCACGCCCACAATGCCCAGGTCCATGCCGGCGCGGCCATCGGGATCGAACACGGTGAACTGGTACGGGTCGCCGTGGCGGGCCAGCCACTTCTGCCCGGCTTCCCGCTGGTCCTGGTAGTTGAAGCCCACCAGCACCACCTGCTTTTGCTGCGCCAGATCGAGCAGCACCGGGTGTTCCTTGCGGCACGACACGCACCACGACGCCCACGCGTTCAGCAACCAGACCTGGCCTTTCAGGTCCGCCGGGGTGAACTGTTTTTGCGCGTCGTCCAGTTGCGTCAACTTGAAGGCCGGCACCGGCTTGCCCACCAGGGGCGAAGGCAGGGCTTGGGGGTCGCCGCGTTGCAGGCCCAGGGCCAAGGTGCAGGCCAGCGTCAGGAAAATGCCCAAGGGAAAAAGGTAGCGTTTGCTCATAGGGGGTCAGGGCAGCACGGGCTGCGCAACAAGGGGTTGGGGATGCGTCGCAGGCGCGGTCGGCTGGCGGGCAGTTCGGCGGTAACGGCGGTCGGTGGCGGCCAGCACGCCGCCCAGCGCCATCACCAGGCAACCAGCCCACACCCAGCCCATGAAGGGTTTCACTTGGGCGCGCACGCCCCAGGTGCCGTCGGCGGTGGCTTCGCCCAAGGACACGTACAGGTCGCGCGTCCAGCCCCGGTCGATGGCGGCTTCGGTCATGGGCATGCGCTGCACGGTGTAAAAGCGCTTTTCGGGG
>DASUON010000542.1:0-4384 GCA_036276615.1 Burkholderiaceae bacterium | reverse complement strand
CGCAGCGTCCATCACCGAAATGACCGAGGCCGTCATCAACCAGGTTGCCCGTGACATTCTCACCTGGCGGAATGCAGGGCAATCGTCTGTGGCCGTGGCCATCAACATGCCGGAAGCGGTGCTTGTGTCCGAGGTGTGTTATGACATGCTGGAGCGTGCAGTCAAACGCCATGGCATCGATTGGATGAATTTTTCCATCGAGATCACAGAAGATGTTTTTGTGAACAAATACAAAGAGCAAATTTTGTCCAATGTGATCCGGTTGCGCGAACTTGGGGTGTCGATCGCATTGGACGATTTCGGCACAGGCTTTGCTTCATTGGCCAATATTCGGTATTTTCAGTTTGATGAGATCAAGATTGACCGCAGTTTTGTGGCGGACATTGGTGTGGATGTCAAGTCGGAGCAGATCATTCGGGCCTTGATCGGACTGGCGGAGAGTTTGGGTAAACATTGTGTGGCCGAAGGGGTGGAAACCCAGGGCCAGGTTCAGTTTTTGCGGGAAGCGGGTTGCAATGTGTTTCAAGGGTATTTTTTCTCCCGTCCCCAGCCGTTTGATGCGGTGAAGGGTTTTTTTCAGAATTTCCCCTCTGCGGGGGATGACTCTTCGTCACGTGCCACCGGATCGGCGTTGTCGGTTGGCGGAGGTGGCAAGGTTGTTGTTGGGGTGTGACCAGAATGAATTTGATTGAAAGAGCTTGGTTGTGGACAGCTGTGTACGCGGTTGGGTTGTTTGCGGTACCGATGTCCCATGCCGCTTCTGAGGTGAAAGCTCCCGGATCAGGTGGTGTGTCTGATCCCGCCGTTGAGGTGGTGCATTTTTGGGTGTCCAACAGCGAGAAAAAATCCCTGGATGTGTATCGTCGGGCCTGGAAGAACCAGGGGGGACGATGGAATGACGTTCCCACCAAAGACAAGGCCAGCGAAGTGAAGTTGGTGACGGACCGGGTGGCCAATGGTTATCCGCCTTCGGTCATGCAATGGCATGCGAATGAAGGCAGCAAGGAACTGCCGGCCATGGGCGTGGTTCAGGACATTGAGGAAGTGGCCACGGCCGATGGCTGGCGCAACTTCTTGCCCGCCAACATCGTGGATCAAATCAGTTACAAAGGGCGCGTTTATTTTGCGCCGGTCAACATCCACGCCGAAAATTGGCTTTGGTACAGCAAGAAGATCTTTGACAAATTGAAGCTGCCAGCCCCCAACACCTGGGAGGGCTTGTTGGCCAGCGCCGCCAAGATCAAGGCTGCGGGTCACACCCCGATTGCATTGGGGGAGGGTGCCTGGGAGATTTCGCTGATCTTCAATGACATCATTTATTCGCTCTACGGGCATGATGCCTATGCGCGACTGATGAGCGGGGGGGATCCTCAGTCCGCCATGTCCCCCAACATGCTGAAGGCGCTGGGCATGCTGCGGCGGCTCAGCGCTTTTGCCGAGCCGGTTCGAAAGAACAAGACCTGGGCCGACGCCACCTTGTCCGTGGGCCAGGGCCGGGCGGCCATGCAATTCATGGGCGATTGGGCCAAAGGCGAACTCACCGAGGCCGGGTTGACCTTGGACAAGGACTACCAATGCCTGCTGGCCCCGGGGACCGAATCGGTGTACTTCGTGGTGGTGGATGCGTTTGCGTTTCCGGTCACCAACCATGAGAGCGATCGACGCGCTCAGTTGCTGTTTGTGCGTCAGCTCATGGACACCCAAAACCAGCTGGCGTTCAACCGGATCAAGGGTTCCATTCCGGTGCGGACCGACATTCAGCGCAGTCATCTGGATTCCTGCGGAAAGATCGGTCTGGACCTGATGTCCCGCAAGGGCAAGCAGGTGTCCGCCCAGTCCATGACCATGCCGTCGCACATGTCGGAGGGATGGATTGGGGTGGTGGCCGACTTCTTCAACGACCCCAAAATGTCCCCCGAGGCCGCCCAGCGCCAGCTGGCCGAGGTGCTGTCGCAGAAGTGAGCCGCCCCACGCCCTCAGTTGAGCGCGTAACGGCCACCCGCGGTCGCGAGCTGTGCGGCGCTGAGCTGAACGGTGGCACTGCGCCCATCGACGTAATGCACGGTGATCAGGAAGTCGCCCGAGGTCTGGAGAACCTCTGAGATGGGAACCTCATAGGCGTTTTCCGGATTGTTTGAGAAGGGCAGGTAGCCCTGGGCTGTGGTCGTGGTGCTTTTCCACTCGATGGAGGCGACGCCGTTGACGGGGTTGGCCACACGCACGCGCGCCCACCAGGGGTTGCTGCCGTCGGCCACCGCGAGGGCGGGCACCCCGTCGGAGACTTCGGGGTGGCCGTCGCAGGCCACGAATTTCCAGGTGCCCGCGTAGCGGCCGAAGCCATCGCTCATGACGGTGGCGGGCGCGTCCCCGCCCAGGTCGATGCCGCAGTTGTCGTCTGCGCATTTGTCCATGATGCGGACGGTCACCGTCTTGGGTCCTTGCGAGGTGAGGGTTGTGACTTCCGCGCATTGCCCGCACACCTGGCCACCTTGCCATTGGCCTTGGAGGTCTCCGGGCAGCCGGTTGACGTTGATGGCCGCGTAAGACTTGATGCCGGTCGAGCCGTAATTGCAGGCCCCCCCATTGCTGGCACCGGTGCTGTACATGGTCACGTTGCCCTGGCCACCGCTGTTGCTCAGGATGGGCGTGGCCGGGGTTGTCGCATTGCAGGCGCCGGAACACTGGCTGGGCAGGCCGTTGTCGCCACTGGGTGGGGACGTGGTGGTGACGGTGGTCGTGAAGTTGGCCGTCAGGGTCTTGCTGCCGTCCATGGTGATGGTCACCGGGTTGGTGGTGCCGCTGGCGCCACCACTCCACCCCGTGAAGCTGGAGCCGCTGGCGGGCGTGGCCGTGACGCTCACCGTGGTTCCGGATGCGTAGTCGTGCGGACCGACGGCCACGTTGGTGGAGCCGTTGCCGTTGACCGCCATCGTCAGGGTGTACTGGGCGGGCGCGGTCGGGCTGCTTGTGCTGCTCCCACTGCCGCCGCTGCCGGAAACCTCCAGGTGAGACCAGGGGAACTGGCCGACGTAGCGGAAGTAGTGGTAGCCGTTGATCCGCGCGGGCAGGGTGTTGGACCAGACGTTGGCGTAGCTCGTGCCATTGATCTCAACCGTCTGCATGTTCCACGAGTTGACGAAGTTGACCGTGCCGGACGTGACGTAGCACACGTCCTTGGCCCCGTCGATGGTGAGCGGCAGGCTGGTCGCGATGGCGTTGGCACAACCGGCGGGCGCACCGGCGTTGCTGCCGATGCCGCTCACACTGACCGTGCTGCTGGCGCTGTAGCTGCCGTTGGCGGCGCTGACGGTGGCGGTGATGGTGGCCGTGCCGTTGGCGACGGCGCTGACCAGCCCGCTGGCATTGACGGTGGCCACGGCGGGGTTGCTCGACTGCCAGCTGACCGTCGCGCCGGTGGCGTTGGTGGGCTCCGGGGCGGCCGTCAGTTGGCCGGTGGTGGCCCCGTTCAGCGTCAATTGCGCCGGGCTGACCGTGATGCCACTGACCGGAACGACCGTGCTGGTGGAGTCGTTCACCACGACGATCAGCGTCGGGTTGCTGCCCTTGTCGAAGCCGAAAGTGAGCGTCAAGGCCCCTTTGGGCAGGGTTTTCAGGTAGCTGGCCAGCAGGGTGACGGTGTTGCCCGAGACGGTGTAATCCGTGCCGAGTTTGAGGGTGGTGCCGCCGTTGAAGATGTCTGTCAGCGCATGACCATTGGGCGTCAGCGTCACGCTCAGGTTGGCTGCGGTTGCCTTGTCGATGCTGACCGTGGTGGGGCTGATGGTGGCGCTGACGATGGGGGTTCCCGTCCCGCTGCCCGTGCCTGTGCCGCTGCCATTTCCGCTGGCGGCGGGCATGATGTGGGTGCCGTTCGCCCCCAGGTTCACCTGGTGGTCGAGGCCGATGAACTTGCCGTTGGCATCGGCCCACAGGGTGGGCGCAACGATGGCGTATTTCGCGCTGTCCACCGTGTTCCAGTCGTCCAGAAGGATGCCGCCCGTGTCGCCGGAGTTGGGGTTCACCGCCCAGAAGAAGTGGTTGAGGCGGTGGGTCTTGATGGTGCTGGCCAGGGCGGTCATCCAGGCCTGGTTGGAGCCTCCGTCCAGCTTGCCGCCCCACTCCCCGATGATGACCGGCGCCAGGTTCTGGGTGACCAGGTACAGCCAGTTGGGTTGCCAACAGTCCGCCGTGAGCGTGGCCTCGGTGAAACCGTTGTAGAACCACGGCTGGTTGGCCACGCTGGTGCCATAGTCGTGCGCCGAGTAGGCCAGCTGCTTTTGGGCGCTGCCCAGGTTGACCGGGTGGGTGGCGGCCCGGCGCAGGTTGCCCCCCCACCAGTTGTAGTCGTAGTTGCCCCCGTTGGGGTCGGCGTAGGTGAAGCCGG
>DASUON010000541.1:0-3124 GCA_036276615.1 Burkholderiaceae bacterium | reverse complement strand
CTGGTGGGCATGGACGGCAACCCCGGCATCGCCGCTTGAGTGGTTGATGGATTGAACGAAAAAAGCGCCTCTGGCGCTTTTTTCATTTGGGGTGTTTGCTATTGTTTTTGATTTTTCCCGTGCCGAGCAGAAAGGCACCTCCATGGAGGCTGAATGGGCACACAACGGATGGAGTGGCGCCATTCATGCATCATCACCGGCATGCGGGGCCTGGCCGGGTGGTGCGTGTGTGCACAAAAGGCCCCGTGACCTTGTTGACCGACTCCCATGCGCCCATTCCAACGTTTCCACCGTTTCCACCGCGTTGCCGCCTTGGCCCTCAGCGTGCTTGCCACCGTTGGTTTTGCTGCATCGACGCCCGAGCAGAGCCCCGTGCCGATCCGTTCGGACAACGGCGCAGGCATTGCGCCTTACGTTGCCAAAGCGGACCGTTCACGGCCTGTGGTGGCGGTGGTCGGGGAGAACACGTTCACCGAGGTGACCGACTATGTCATTCCCTATGGGGTGTTGCGTGAGTCTGGCGTGGCCGATGTGTTTGCGCTGGCCACCCAGGCCGGCCCGATTCAGATGTTTCCCGCGTTGAAAATTCGACCGCATGCCACCGTTCAAGCGTTCGACACCCGCTTCCCCGATGGGGCCGACTACGTCATCGTGCCCGCCGTGCATCGCACGGAAGACGCCGTGTTGCTGGGGTGGGTCAAAAGCCAGGCGGCCAAAGGCGCCACCATCGTGGGCGTGTGCGACGGCGTTTGGGTGGTGGCCCATGCGGGCCTGCTCAAGGGGCGTCAGGCCGTGGGGCATTGGTACTCGTTCGGTGATTTGGAAACGAAGTTTCCCGACACCACATGGGTGCGCAACCGGCGTTATGTGGCACAAGACAAGGTCGTCACCACCACGGGGGTGACCGCGTCGATTCCGGTGTCGCTGGCCCTGGTGGAGGCCATGGGCGGGCATGAGCGAGCGGTTTCCGTCGCACGCGCCCTGGGCGTGCCCGACTGGGGTGCCACCCACCAGAGCGACCACTTCAAGCTGGGCGCGCGCCACATGCTCACCGCCGCGAGCAACTGGCTGGCGTTCTGGTCGCACGAGGAGATTGGCGTTCCCATTTCACCGGGCGTGAACGACGTGGCGTTGGCGCTCACGGTGGACGCCTACTCCCGCACCTACCGTTCCACGGCGGTGTCCGTGTCGTCCTCGGCTGACGAGGTGCGCACCCGCAGTGGGTTGTGGATTGTCCCGGACCGAGTGGCGGGGGACCCCAAGGCACCCCGTCGCACCCTGAAGCCACCGGGCGACACGACGCCCGCCACCGCCCTGGACGCGGCGCTGAAGGACATTGCCGACACCCAGGGCCCTGCCACATCCGCGTTTGTGGCCTTGCAAATGGAGTACCCGCAGCCGTGAGCCAAGACCATTTCGTCGCCGCCGCATCCGTCACCTCCCGCTACCTCAACTGCGCCGGGCGTGAGCTGCACTTCATGGACTGGGGCAGTGCCGGGGCCACACCGGTGGTGGCCTGGCATGGCCTGGCCCGCACCGGGCGCGACATGGACGAACTGGCCCAGCACCTGGCGGTGGCGGGTTACCGCGTCATTTGCCCCGACACGGTGGGCCGGGGCCTGAGCCAGTGGGCCAGCGACCCGGCGCAGCAGTACCAGTTGTCGTATTACGCGGCCCAGGCACGTGACCTGCTGGACCAATTGGGCCTGGACCGCGTGCACTGGGTGGGCACCTCCATGGGCGGGGCCATTGGCACGGTGTGTGCCGGAGGCTGGGCCGAGCCCAGCCTGAAGGGCCGCATCCGCAGCCTGGTGCTCAACGACAACGCGCCGCAGCTGGCGCAACCGGCCATCGAGCGCATCAAGGCCTATGCGGGGCAGCCCCCGGCCTTTGACACCGTGGCCGAGCTGGAGGCGTTTTTTCGGCAGGTTTACAAGCCCTATGGCTGGCTGAGCGACCTTCAATGGCGGCGTTTGACCGAAACCTCCACCCGCCGCCTGCCTGATGGTCGGGTCACCCCGCATTACGACCCGGCCATGGTTCAGCAGTTTGTGCTCCACCCCGACGACTACGTCATCTGGGATTCATACGACGCCATCACCATCCCGGTGCTGTGTCTGCGCGGGGCCGACTCAGATTTGGTGCTGAAAGACACGGTGGCGCAGATGCACACCCGGGGGCCGGGTGCCCGAGGCCTGCTCACGGTGGTGGAGGTGCCCGGCTGCGGTCATGCGCCGGCGCTGAACGTGCCCGAGCAGTTGGACACCATCACCGCCTTTCTGCGGGCGTCTGAACGCTGACCGCCCATGACCGAGCCCACATTGCTCTTCGAACGCCAGGACGCGGTGCTGACCCTGGTGCTGAACCGTCCCACCAAACTCAACGCCATCGACAACGCGCTGGCCGCCGCCTTGCTGGACGCGCTGAAGGCCGCCGCCCAAGACCCGCAGGTGCGTGTGGTTCGCCTGCAAGGGCAGGGGCGGGCCTTCTGCGCCGGGCGCGACGTGAGTGCCGCCCCCTCCGACCGTGACCTGGAGTTGGTGCAGGCCGTGTCCCAAGCCCTGGTGAACCTGCCCCAGCCCGTGGTGGCCGCCGTGCACGGCTGGACGCTGGGGGCCGGGCTGGAATGGATGATGAATGCCGACCTGGTGTTCGCCGCCGACAACACCCGTTTCAAACTGCCCGAGGCATCGCTGGGCGTGTTCGTCACCGGCGGGCTCACGGCCATCCTGCCCGCCACGGCCGGGCTGGCCCGGGCCAAGGCCCTCATGTTGTTGGGGGAAGAGTTCAGCGCCCGCCAGGCCGTGGAATGGGGCTTGATCCATGCCGCCGTGCCGGTGGACGAACTGGCCGCCACCTCCTGGGCGGCCTGCACCCGGCTGGCGGCTTTGCAGCCTGCGGTGGCCCGCGAGTTCAAACGGGTGTTGAACCAGGTGGGCCTGCCGGGGTTTCAGGCCGCGGTGCAGGCCGAGTCGGCGGCACAGGGCCTGTTGGCGCGGGCAACGCCAACGGCCTGACCTTCAGGCCTTGGCCCCCATGCCCATGGCGCGGGCCTGGCAGGCGGCCAGTTCCTCAGCATCGGGTGCCGTGCGGGTGGGCCAGCCGCCCAGGTGGGCTTCGGCCA
>DASUON010000540.1:0-6871 GCA_036276615.1 Burkholderiaceae bacterium | reverse complement strand
GTCGTCCATACGATGGTTGCGGAGTTCTTGCCGATGTTCTGCACAGCCGGCGATGAAATGATGACGCTGGCCGGTGCCGGTGCCGGTGCCGGTGCCGGTGCGGGTGCCGGTGCGGGTGCCGGTGCCGGTGCGGGTGCGGGTGCGGGTGCCGGTGCCGGTGCCGGTGCAGGAGCAGGAGCAGGTGACGGTACTGGCGTGGTGGTGGGGGTGCACGACACCACCGGGGCGTGACGGCCCAAGGCCTCATCACACGCGGCGGTCAGGCCGCTGGCACAGGCTTGGCGCACGTCGTCGTTGTCCAGGGCGGTGGCCAGCGTGGGCAGCTTGTTGACCAGCGAGGTGCGGATCTTGCGTTGCTTGCGACCGTTGTCGTCGGCCTCGCGCTTGCCTTCGTCGTCTCCGTCGTCTTCCATGTGGCAGTTGTCGGCAGATGTTTCCGCCGTGGCGTCATGCGAGCGCTGCGAGCTTTGAACCCACAGGCGGGCCAGTTCACCGGCCTTCTTGTGGCTGGCACTGGTGCCGCGCTGGGCAATGTAGTTGTCGAACACCGACACCGTCAGTCCGGCCTGGGCCTTCACGGCGGCTTCTGCCGTCTCCAGCGACTCTTTGGCCGCCACCATGCGGGCATGGGCCATGGTGGTCAGCGGGCTCACCACATTGGGCCGTGCCAACGG
The DNA here is from genome assembly GCA_036276615.1 of Burkholderiaceae bacterium. GTDB lineage: Bacteria > Pseudomonadota > Gammaproteobacteria > Burkholderiales > Burkholderiaceae_C > UBA2334. Next base: position 6,197 of record DASUON010000540.1, on the reverse strand, counting down.
TGCGGTCAGGGTGTAGGGGGTGGTGACGGGGCCGGTGTCGGCGTCCACCGCGTCGGTGCCCACCACCGCCAGCAGGTTGGCGTTGCTCAGGTTGTCCAACCCGGTGACGCTCAGGTTCACCTTGCCCTGGGCATCGGTGCGTCCTTGGGGTTCGCCGGGGTCACAGGCCTGGTTCTGGTTGACGTCCACACACACCAGGGCGTTCTGGACCAGGCCGTCCATGACGGTGGTGGACAAGGTGGACTGGGTCGGTGCGTTGTCCGAACCGCCACCACCACAGGCGGTGAGGGCGATGGTGGCCGCGGCCAGCAGGGACAGTTTGAACAAAGAAGTTTGATGGGTTGACATGGTCTCTCTCCTGAATGAAAGGAATGGGGGTAACGGAAACGTTTGAAAAAGAAAAAATGGACTCCACAGCGGCCCACGGTCACGGGGCTTGCGCTGAAAAGTGGTGGCTGGACACCTGGCCGTCGTGACGCACCAGCAGGTGGTCCACGCCCTGCCCCAGCAGCCACTCGGTGGCGCCATCGGTGCGCAGCATGGCCACGGTGGTCAGGGCCCCGGCGGTGGTGGTGTTGGCGGCCCGCACACTGACCGACTGCCAATGCGACACGGGCCAACCGGTGCGGGGGTTCAGCACATGGCAATAGCGCTGGCCCTGGTGGACAAAGTAGCGTTCGTAGTCGCCACTGGTGGCCAGACCGCCTTGCCGCAGGGGCACGCGCATCAGCACCGCCTCTCCGGCGTCGGGGCGCGGATGCTGAATGTCGATCCACCACGGCTGGTCGGCCAGCTCGGGCAGGCCGCGGGGTCCCAGGGCATTCAGGTCGCCACCCAGGTTGACCAGCGCGTGCCGCAGGCCGTGCTGGTGCAGCACCAGGGCGGCACGGTCGGCGGCGTATTCCTTGCCAAAGCCACCCAGGTCCAGCTCCATGCCTTCTTGCAGGCGCACCTGGTTCCCCCGCCGATCGACCCGTGGCCAACCCACGCAGGCCAGCAGCGCTTGCAGGCGCTCGGGCTCGGGCAGGCGGCCGGCCTTGAAGTCCCAGGCGTGGCGCAGCACGCCGGAGGTCACGTCGAACAGGCCGTCGCTTTGCGTCCACAGGCCAGCAGCAAAGTCCAGCAGGCCCTGGGTTTCGGCGTCCACCTCCACCCAGTCCTGTCCGGCGGCGCGGTTGATGCGCGAGACCACGCTGGACTCGCGATACCGCGAGTACTTGTGCTCGATGCGCTTCACTTCGGCCATGGCCTCGGCGGCGGCGCGGGTGATGGCACGCTCGTCCCGCCCGTCGATTTGCAGGCTGCACGGCGAGGCCATGGCGGTGAAGTCAAAACGCAAGGTGCGCCAGCGGCTCATGGCAGGCCTCAGAAGCGGTGGGTCAGACCCACTTGCACAAACGTGGCGTTGAAGGGCGCCAAGCCGGGGCTGCCGCTGCCGCCCAGGCGCAAGCCCGAGGTCTGGCGGTAGCGCTCCACCTTGAAGTCCACCGTGGTCTGGGCGCTCAGCGCATGCGAGGCCTTGAGCGACAGCGTGACCGCACCAAACGCCGACAACCGCTGGTCCATCGACTTAGGCCCCGCCGTGGTGGCCGCCCGCAAAACGGTGGCCCCCTCGTCGTACTGCCCCGAGGCGTTGAACACCGGGTCCAGGTAGAAGCTGGCCGCGCTCTGGGTGTAGTAGCGCACCCCGGGCGTGAAGGTCCAGCGCCCCACGGGTTGGACCCATTCGGCCCCCAGGGTGTGGGCGGTCACGCCAAAGGTGTCGCGGTAGTAGCGGTAGCTGGTGCGCAGGGCCGCGTCAAAGCGCTCGATGTGGTGGTTCCAGCGGGCCATGGCAATCCAGCCATTGCGCTGCTCGGGCCGCACGTCAAAGGCCTTGTACGGGTCGTTGTAATAACCCTTGCCCACGCTGCGGGTCAGGTTGAACTGCACCACGTCCGACGGGGTCAGCACCTGGGTCACCCCGGCCATGATTTCCCGGGTGCGCTTGTGCTGGTTGATGGCGGTGTTGACGCCGTTGGAGGTGTTGTCGATGGTGTCGCTGGAGCCGCCCACACCCAGCACCCAGGTGCGGTTGTTGTCGTCGGACGACCAACGGCCTTCCAGCCCCAAGGCCCGCGAGGTGTAGTCGTGTTCATCCGAGTAGGTGGCACTGACCGACACCGACGCGCGCGACAGGTAGCGGGTGAGCTTCACATCCCCGGCCTTGCGGTGGTCGGACATGCGGCTGGCCCCCGACACCTGGGTGTGCATGCGGGGCGAGGCCCCCGAGACGCTGTCGCTGACCATGGAGCCTTCAATGGCCCACTCGGGTGACAACGGGGCCTGGATGTAGACCTGGGGCGCGTTGACGCTCACCCGGTCCAGGTCGGGCTGGCTGTCGGCGTAGTGCCCGTACTTGATGGCCAGGGTGGTTTTTTCGGGGGCGTTTTCGGCCTGGGCCGCGGTGGGGGCCAGCGCGGTCAGGGCCGTCAACGCGGTCAGCGTGGCCAAGCCGGGCAAGCACAACGACGCGCCGAGCACGCCCGCGGGTTTGGCGGCAGGGGCCGCACAGGAAGAATGGTGTGTTTTGGACATGGTGCAGTGCCTTGCTTCAGTTGCACCCGCAGCCACCACCACCGACCCCTTGGCCGCCGCTGGCGTTTTCTTTGCTGGTGTAGATGTGTTGGACAAACCGCTCGTCCAGCGGATCGCCCTCAAAGGTCATGTGCGGCTTGGCCAGGTTGCCCTTTTCCCAAGGGTTGACCTGCCCCAGGTTGCTGCACCCGGTGGTTGCCACCAGGACACCACCCAGCGCCAGCGCACAGGCACCGCGCCACAGCGCAGCACACCGGGTTGAAGCCGTGGAAGCGCTCATGGCTTGCCCCCTGCGTTCAATGCCTGCTGGATGCGGCCTTCCAGTTCAGCCCGCTGCTCTTCCCGGAAACCGCTGTGCACCATCAGCACCTTGCCGTCGGGGCCGATGAGCACCGAGGTCGGCATGCCCTTGATGGCGTAGGCCTTGGGCACCTTGCCCGCGGCGTCAAACACCACCTCAAAACGGGCCGGGTTGTCGGTCAGGAACGCCTTGGCGTCGTCGGTCTTCTGGTCCAGGTTGACGGCCAGCACCTGCAAGCCTTTGCTGCCGTAACGGCTTTGCATGTCGTTCATCCACGGGAACGACTGCTTGCACGGCCCGCACCACGACGCCCAGAAGTCCAGGTACACGGTTTTGCCCTTGTACTGGGACAGGTTGACGGCACCCGCAGGCCCCGTCAGTTCAAAGGTGGGCGCGGCTTGGCCCACCTCGACCGCCAGGGCCGATTGGGCCGCCATGCCAGCAGACCCCACCAAAGCCACGGCCACTACCCGGCGCATCCAGTGTTGAAAAGCAGGTTTTTTCACGGGGCTGATCTCCATTCAAGCAACGTTTATGGGAAAATTTCCCGCAAAGTATAGACACACAAAACCCGTTTGAAACACCTGTTGTTGAAAATTTTGGTAAAAAGTCCCAAAACATGCAGAAGTTCCCCGCCCGCGGCACAATGGCGATGACATGACCGCCGAAGACCCTTCCAACCCGCCCTCCATGCCGCCGCCCTGCGGTTTGCCCCAGCCCGAGCTGGCGGCTGATGCGGTGTCGCAGGTGCTGCGCCCGCTGGCCCGGCTCATGATTGACCACGGCCTGCAACTGGCCCCCATGGTCGAGTTGCTCAAAAAGGCGTTGGTGGACGAGGCGGTGGGGGCCTATGGCCTGGCGGACAAGGGAAGCTCGGACACCCGCATTGCGCTGCTGACCGGGGTGCACCGCAAAGACGTGAAACGCCTGCGCGATCAATCGTCCGCCGACGTGACGCCGCCCATGGTGCCGTTGGCCGCGTCGGTGGTGGCGCGCTGGATCAGCGAGCCTCGTTACCTGGAGGCCAACCGCAGCCCCCGCCCCCTGCCCCGCACCCCCGGCAAAAGCCGCCCGGGTGAGCCCGACTTCACCAGCCTGGTGGCCGACGTCAGCCGGGATGTGGGCGCCCGTGCCGTGTTGGACGAACTGGTGCGGCTGGGGGTGGTGGAGCTGACCGACGACGGCCATGCCGTGCTCAAGACCAAGGCCTTTGTGCCCCACGGTGGGCAGGGTGACGCCTTCCACTTCCTGGCTGCCAACGTCAGCGACCACCTGGCCACCGCCGTGCACAACCTGCAACCCGGGCGCTCGGTGCCCCCCATGCTGGAGCAAAGTGCCTTTTCGCAAGACCTCACCGCCCATCAGGCCAACCAGTTGCACGAGTTGGCGCGGCAGCTGTGGGCGCAAGCCTTGCAGCAGTTCCTGCAAATGGCCACGGTGGCCGAGGAGCGCAGCCTGGGGACCGAAGAGCCTAAGCAAAGGATCAGGTTCGGTGTTTACCTTCATCAGGTCCCCCAAAACACACCCGAGGAAGCGGCCAAGCCGAAACCCTCGAAGAAGACACCGAGACCCAAAGCATGAAGCCCGATTCCGTCCCTCACCCTGCTGATCTGACCCGCCGGTCTGTGTTGGGAGTGGTTGTCTGCACCCTGATGGGCTGTGGCGGTGGTGGCGCTGCCGACACCGCCGCCGTGCCCTTGCCCACAAGCACGGGCTCTGGCGGCAGCGGCGGCTCAGGTGGCCCCAGCGGGGGAAGCGGTGGTGGGGGTGGCCCCTCGCCCGGGGACACCAATGTCGCCGGAGCACCTGGCACCGGTGGCACGGGCGTGACGTCGCACGGGGCCATCTCTGCCTTTGGCAGTGTGGTGGTCAACGGCATTCATTACGACGAACTGGCCGCCCGCATCAGCCTGGATGGGGTTGAGTCCACGCCCGCGGCATTGCGCCTGGGCATGGTGGCCACCGTCCAAGGCACGCGCGACACGTCGGCGCTGCTGGGCACAGCGCAACGCATTGACGTGTGGTCCATTGCGCAAGGTGACATTGCCCAGCTGTCCGTGCAAGGCAACACGGCGCAGTTCAGCGTCAGCAACCTCAGCATCGTGGCCGATGTGAACACCATGCTGGAAGGCGTTTCCAGCCTGTCCGCATTGCGCCCAGGCATGCGGGTCACCGTGTGGGGGCTGCAAACCAACACCGCGGCCACGCAATGGCGCGCCACCCGGGTGGCCACCACCAGCAACAGCCAGGTGGTCACCACCGGTTTGCTGGGCAGCTCGCCCGACGCCGCCGTGATCAACGGCTGGCGCCTGGATGGGGAGTTGCCCCAGGGCTGGAAGTACGGCGAACTGATGCGCGCCCAGGGCACGCTGTCGGCTCAAGGCAACACGCTGAGGCTGGACAGTTGCATTCCCCAAGACTTCACGGCCCAGGCCGCCTCGGGGCAAGAGGTGGAAGTGGAAGGCGTGATCACCAGCGCACCACAAAACGGGCATTTCAAGGTGGGCACCGTCACCATCGACGCCCGCAACCTGACTGGTCTTCCCAACCTGACGGTGGGCATGGAAGTGGAAGTGAAAGGCACGCTGTCCAACGGGGTGCTGGTGGCCCGTGAGTTCGAGTTGGAGGACGAGTCCAAGCTCAACACCACCGAACTGGAAGCCCGCATCGACCAGTTCACCAGCCTGTCCAACTTTGTGATGCGGGGTCAGCGTTGCGACGCGTCCGGCGTTCAGCGCATTGAGGGTGGTCAAGCCAGCGACCTGCGGGTGGGCCTGAAGATCAAGGTCAAAGGCGTTCGGGCGGGGGACACGTTGATGGTCTCCCACATCGAAATCGACCATTGAAACGAATTCGGGCGACCCAAAGCCGCCCGATGGGTCAATGAAAAAGGGGGCTTGGAAAAGCCCCCTTTTTTTCATTCAGGCGAAGTTCAAAGTCCGTTGTTCGGCCAAGCCCGGTTGAGCGAGGTCAGGAAAGCCCCCGCGTCCTGGTAGCCCACCACCTTGTGGGCCACATTGGCGGAACTGGCCTCAAAAAACACCATGCCCGGTGGGCCAAACAGCCCAAAGCGCTTCATCAGGGCCTTGTCGTCGGCTGAGTTGCCCGTCACATCGGCCTGGAGCAGGCGTGCGCCCTGCAAACGGCGCTGCACATCCGGGTTGGAGAAGGTGAAGCTCTCCAACTCCTTGCAGGCCACACACCAGTCGGCATAGAAATCCAGCATCACCGGTTGCTGGGTATCGACGAGGCGCTGCTGCAGTTCCTGCACCGTACGGATACGCTGGAACGGCAGGCTGGCATGTGCGGCCTGGCTGCT
>DASUON010000539.1:0-4181 GCA_036276615.1 Burkholderiaceae bacterium | reverse complement strand
TCCGACGAAACCGGCGAGCTGATGCAAGCTCTCAAGGACATGAACGCCAGCCTGCTCCACACCGTGCAACAGGTTCGCAACGGCACCGACACCATTGCCACCGCGTCCAACGAAATTGCGTCCGGCAACAAAGACCTGTCGGGGCGCACCGAGCAGCAGGCCAGTTCGCTGGAGCAGACCGCCGCCTCCATGGAAGAGCTGACGGGCTCGGTCAAACAAAACGCCGACAACGCCCAACAGGCCAACCAGTTGGCCCAGGAGGCGGCCCAGGTGGCCACCCAGGGCGGTGAGGTGGTGGAACAGGTGGTGCACACCATGGGTTCCATCCACACCTCGTCACGCAAGGTGGCGGACATCATCGGTGTCATCGACGGCATCGCTTTCCAGACCAACATCCTGGCCCTCAATGCCGCCGTCGAGGCTGCCCGCGCCGGAGAGCAAGGGCGCGGTTTTGCGGTGGTGGCCTCGGAGGTGCGGGGCCTGGCCCAGCGCAGTGCGCAGGCCGCCAAGGAAATCAAGGGGCTGATCGACGACTCGGTGGACAAGGTCGAAGCCGGTGCCAAGCTGGTGGAAGACGCCGGGCGCACCATGGAGCAGGTGGTGGGCAGCATCCGCCGGGTGACCGACATCGTGGGCGCCATCACCGCCGCCAGCAGCGAGCAGCGCACGGGCATCGAGCAGGTCAACCAGGCCATTGCCCACATGGATTCGTCCACCCAGCAAAACGCCGGGCTGGTGCAGCAGGCCACCACCGCCGCCATGGCGCTGCGGGGCGAGGTGGAGCACCTGTCTCAGGTGGTCAGCCGCTTCAAGCTGTCCTGAGCACCGCCCTCAGGGGCGGACCATCTTGCAGCTGTGGGCCTGTTCGGCCTGGCTGGCGCTCACCACGCGCAGCTGCTTGAAGCCGTAGCCCGAGCCTTCCACGTCAAACCGCACGCCGGGCTGGCCTTGTTTGCCCATCACGGCCACCACCAGCGGCTGCTGGAACTGGTGGTCCGCCGCCCGCATGCGCCCGCTTTGCCCGGCCATGTTGACGTGGGCACTTTCCAGCGCCCGGGCCAGGGCCACCACGTCCAGCGTGGCCGCCTTGGAGGCCAGGCCCACCTGGGCGGCACGGGCCAGCTGCTGCGGGCCGCTGGCCTCCAGCGCCTGGGCCAGGGCCTCCACCATCAGCTGCATGCGCACGTGCACGTAGTCGTCCTCCGGCTTGGGGAAACGCTGGCGGAAGGACTGGTAGAAGGCGGCGGACTCAGCCCCTTCCACATTGGGGAACCACTCGGCCACCGCCACCACCTTGCCCACCCCGGCTTCGCCAATGGCCGCGGGCGCGCCCAGCGCATTGCCGTAGAAGGTGTAGAACTTGCCGTCAAACCCCACGTCACGGGCGGCCTTGACCAGCAGCGTCAGGTCGTTGCCCCAGTTGCCCGTGAGCACCGCCTGGGCGCCGCTGGCCTTGATCTTGGTGGCGTAGGGCAGAAAGTCCTTGATGCGGGCCATGGGGTGCAGTTCGTCGCCCACCACCCGCACGTCGGGGCGCAGGTCGGCCAGCTGGCGCTTGGCTTCGCGCAGCACGGCCTGGCCAAAGCTGTAGTCCTGCCCGATGAGGTAGATGCTCTGCACCGCCTTGTCGTCCTTGAGCACGCTCATCAGCGCGGTCATGCGCATGTCGGCATGGGCGTCGAAGCGGAAGTGCCAGAAGCTGCACCTGTCGTTGGTGAGGCTGGGCTCCACCGCCGCGTAGTTGAGGAACAGCACCTGCCGTGCGGGCTCGCGCTCGTTGTGCTTGCCAATGGCGTCGATCAGCGCCGCCGCCGTGGCCGACGAGTTGCCCTGCATCACCACCTGAATGCCGCTGTCGATGGCCGAACGCAGCGCCGACAGCGCTTCCTCGTTCTGGCCCTTGCTGTCGTAACGCTCCAGCGCCAGCAGGCGACGGCCATGGCCCCAGGCAATACCGCCGCGGGCGTTGACCCGCTCCACCGCCCACAGCAGGTTGCGGAACACCGCCTCGCCAGTGTTGGCAAACGGGCCGGACAGGCCTTCGATCAGTGCCACGCGGATGGGCGGCTGCACCGGTGCAGGCGGCGCAGCGCCCTGGGCCAGTGCGGGCAAGGATGCGCCCCCCACGGCCCAAGCCGCCAGGGCAGAAACAGCAGAAGCCACCAGGCCGCGACGGGTGCGAAGGGACAGGGACGCGCTGCGCCCAACAGGATTTTTCATCGGAATATCTCTATAAAAAACAGAGCAAAAAGTGTCCATCCAACCAGCGCAGATGGCCTAAAAAGTTCATGAATCGAGTTGATCCAGCGGCCAGCGGGGCCGCACCTCAAAGCTGCCGGGGGCCTGCGGGGGCGGCTGCAACCCGGCCTGGTGTCGCAGCGCGGCGGCCATGGCGATCATGGCGCCGTTGTCGGTGCACAGGTGCAGCTCGGGGTAGTGCACCCGCACGCCCTGGGCCTGGCAGGCGGCGTCCAGTTGCTGGCGCAGTGCCCGGTTGGCCCCCACGCCACCGGCCACCACCAGGCGTTTCAGGCCGGTCTGCTTCAGAGCCTTGAGGGACTTTTTCAGCAGCACTTCCACAATGGCCGCCTGGGCGCTGGCGGCCACGTCGGCCCGCAGCGCTTCGGGCAGGGCCAGCGCCGCGTCGGCGGCCAGCGTGCCCGCCAAATCCTGCCCCAGCAGGCGTTTGACCTGGGTCAGCACCGCGGTCTTGAGGCCCGCGAACGAAAAATCCAGCTCGCCGTAGCCATGGCCGCCGTGCAGCAGCGGGCGTGGGAAGGCGTAGGCATCGGCCCGGCCCTGCTCGGCCAGCTTGGCCAGGTGGGGGCCACCGGGATAGGGCAGGCCCAGCAGCTTGGCCGATTTGTCAAAGGCCTCGCCCGCTGCGTCGTCGATGGTTTCGCCCAGCAGGGTGTAGCGGCCCACGCCATCCACCCGCATCAGTTGGGTGTGACCGCCCGACACCAACAGGGCCACAAAGGGGAATTCGGGCGGGTCGTCGCTGAGGAAGGGCGACAGCAAATGCCCCTCCAGGTGGTGCACCGGCCAGGTGGGCTTGCCCAGCGCCACGCCCAGCGACACGGCCACGCCCGCGCCCACCAGCAGCGCCCCGGCCAGCCCGGGGCCGCGGGTGTAGGCCACGGCGTCCACATCGGTGATGCGGCAATCGGCCTGTGCCAGCACCTCGTCGGTCAGCGGCAGCACGCGGCGGATGTGGTCGCGGCTGGCCAGCTCGGGCACCACGCCGCCGTAGGCCTGGTGCATGGCAATCTGGCTGTGCAGCGCGTGGGCCAGCAGGCGGGGAACGGGGGTGCTGGCATCCACCAGCGCCACGCCGGTTTCGTCACACGAGGATTCAATGCCCAGGATCAACATGGCGCGGGAGTGTAGTCGGCCCGGGCAGGCGCAGCTGCGCGTCGTGCCACCGCCCCAGCGCCAGCAGGGCCGTGCAACCGCCGATCAAGGCCAACAACATGTCCGACTGGGTGTCCCACGGGTCGCCCTGCGTGCCCAGGAATTCGTCCGCACCCTGCCCCAGGGCCAGGGCCGCACCCCACTCAATCAGCTCATAGCTGGCGCTGATGGCCAGCACCACACACACCACCAGAAACGCCAACATGCGCCGCCCCACCACATGCCCGCCGCGCAACAGCAGCTCGCGGGCCCCCAGGGCGGGCACAAAACCCTGCATGAAGTGCCCGATCTTGTCGTAGGGGTTGCGGTGCAGGCCCAGCACATCGGCCTTCCAGAACCCCAGCGGCACCCGGGCGTAGGTGTAGGCCCCGCCCACCAGCAGCACCACGGCATGCAGCCAGATCAGGGCGTACAGCAACCGCGTGAGCGGGAAGCGCGCGTGCGTGGCCACCATCACCGGCACGGCCACAAAAATGGGGGCCACCTCCATGGCCCAGGTGGCGCGGTCGTACGGCTGCCAGCCCGACCAGGCCAACAAGGCGCACAGCGTTGCCAGCAGCACCGCCAAGCCGCGGGGTGAACAGGTCTCTGGCACGGGGGTTGCAGTGGGGGCATGCATGGCTCAGCGCTCCTTTTGAACCGGGATTGTCGCCCTGCCGAGTGCGTATGCTTGCCCACCCATGAAAACCGCCCTTTGCTTCCTCCAAGCCGCCCGGCGGGCCGAAATGGCCGAGCTGGAGCGCCTGGCCCGCACCGCTGCGCTGGTG
>DASUON010000538.1:0-2791 GCA_036276615.1 Burkholderiaceae bacterium | reverse complement strand
CGCGGTGGTGGCGGGCGTTACCCCCATCGCACCACCGCCCAGTACACCAGCAAGCCCACCCCCGCCAGCAGCTGCACCTTCAGTGCCAGGGGCGCGGCCTTTGCCCCAGGCGCTTGGGCGGGTGTGAGCTGGGCAGCCACGCTGCCCAGGGCCAGCGCGGGCACGTAGAGCACGGCCCCCCATGCCAGCCAGCCGATGCCCACCCCCATGCAGCCAAACCCTTCGCAGCGCAGGCGCCACAGCGCGATGGCGCTCAGGCCCGTGGCCGCCAGGGCCAGGAGGTACAACACGGCAAGCCATCGTTTCAGCATGGGCAGCGCTCCGGGGTGCATGCACCGCGGGGGCGGCGCTGCTGAATGATGACAAAAAATGGGCTCCAGCGCTTTATTTGGAAGCGCAAGAAGCTATGAATTTTGTAGTTTTTGGGTGAGGGGCCGCCTCGCCCATGCCGCGTCACGGCTTGGGGGCCAGCGTTTCCAGGGTTCGCGCCAGCAGGGCGTGGCGTTTGTATTCGATGGAGGTGCTGTTGGTTCGCTGACCTTCGTCGGTGCTGCGCGGGAACGACAGGCGGTCGTGGCGTTGCGTCAGGGTCTCGGGCGCGGCGGTGTCCGGGTGGCGTCCCACCACCTCGTCGCCCAGGGTCGGGCGCGCTTTCATCAACTGGGACAGCGAGTGTGCGTGTTTGAAGAACGACGCCGGCAGCACCTGCAGCCCGTCAATGACCGGGGAGCCTTCGGGTAGCGGCGTCTTGTGGGTGGCCGGGTCGGCCAGGGGCTGGCCTTGTGCCAACTGTGCGTGCCACTGGTCGAAGGTGGCCTGTTCCTGGTGCATTTTGGAAGCGTGGCTCAGACTGAACATCACGCAGTCGGCGGGGGACTTCTGTGCCTCCGCGTCAATGACCGCCACGCGTGCACCCTCCAGACCCGGTGTGGCTTTCACCCGGGTGGCCAGGTCATCGTGACTGAGCAGGTGGGCCATGTGGCCCATGGTGGCGGGCTCGACCACGATCAAGGTGAGGGGCTTGCCCGGCTCGCGCCGGATGTCGGCCGCGGCGTGGTGAGGCCCTCCAGGGCGGTTGTCCACGCGGAACACCGCCCGCTCGCGACGCGGTGCCGCAGGGTCGAACGCCAGCGACGCCACAAAGCTGGCGGCATCGGCGTGGTAGCGCAAGTGGAGGTCGGGCTTGCGGATGTTCTCGCTGTCCACCACCGCCTGGACGTTGGCCAGGTCGGCTTGCAATGTGGGCTTGCCCGGCTGACGCAGCGCGGCGATGTCTGCGCGGACGTGCTGCATCTCCGTGTCCAGCGCCGCCAGCCGGGGCGTGGCCCGGCGGCTTTGCAGCGGCACGTGTGGGCTGGTGGGCACCGGCCCCGCAGGGGCAGGCGCGGTTTGGGGCGGCGGCATGGGGGCTGCCGTGGTTGGAATGGAAAGCGACAACCCGCCCATTTTTCGGATTGGCATGACGGTCTCCCTGATCTGTGTCCGTGGGGTGCCCGGCTTCCCCTGTGGAAGCGGTCCCCAGGGGACTGTGGTGCCGTGGCATGCCGAAGCACCGCGGGCATGCGAAGGGGGGTGTGCTGATGCGAACCTGAGGGTGCGATCAGCGCCCTGGTCGCTGCCCATGCAGCCGTTGCGCCGCCAGCAGGGCCAGCCAGGCCAGCAGGCTGGTGACCCACAGCGCCCACAGGCCCAGGGTGTAGCCCCGCACCGGGCTCCACAGCGCGGCCAGCAGCGTGGGGGCGGCGGCGCGGCCCAGGGCGGTGGGCACGCCCAGCACGCCGTTCAGGCTGGCGGCATGCGTCTGGCTGACGTACTGCGCCACCGCCGTGCCTTTGACGATGGTGCCCATGCCGTTGCCCAGCCCGTACAGCGCCACAAACACCACCGTGCCCGCCAGGGCCAGCGTGGGGGCGGTGTGCAGTGCCGCCAGGGCCCCCAGCAGGGCCAGCAGTCCGGCGGGCATGAGCAGCGGAATCCAACGGTTGACGCTGTGCACGCTGGCCCGGTGCTCCCAGAAGAACAAGCCGCTGCGTCCCAGCACCTGCACCACGCCCACACACGCGGGCAGCCACACGGCCCACGCGGGGGGCAGGCCGCTTTCGGTCAGCAGGTTGACCAGGTGGGCCGCCACCGCCACCGAGGTGCTGAGGGTCAGCACCACAAACACCCCCACCAGTGCAAAGGTGGGTTGACGCATGGCGTGGCGGTAGCTGGCGGGGGGATGGGCCGCGTGAGGTGTGTGGGACGTGTGGGCCAGGGGGCTGGCCTGTGCGGGCTGGGTCGGTGTGGGCTGGATGCCGCGCAGCACCCAGGCGTGCACGGGCAGGCAGATCAGTGCCTGGCAGCCCGCCAGCACCCACAGCATGGCCCGCCAGCCCACGGCCTCGATCAGCCCGGCCATGAGCGGGATGAACACCGTGCTGGCCAGCCCGCCCAGGAAGGTGAGCGAAATGATGTGGCGGCGGAAGTTGTTGGGGTGGCGCAGCGTCAGCACCGCAAAGGCCGGGGTGTAGAGCGTGGCGGCCATGGCCACGCCCAGGCCCAGCCAGCCCAGCGTCCAGCCCCACACGGTGTGGCAGGCGCTCAGCCCCAGCAGCGACAGGGCGGCCAGGACCGAGCCCCCGCTCATCACCCGGCGGGCGTGGCCCTGGTCGATCCAGCGGCCCACGGCAAAGGCGGCCAGCCCTTCGGCGATCAGCGCCCCCGAAAACGCCCAGGACACCTGGCTGCGGCTCAGGCCCAGCGCCTGCTCCACCGGCACCATGAGCATGGAAAACGCATAAAACGTCGA
>DASUON010000537.1:0-8459 GCA_036276615.1 Burkholderiaceae bacterium | reverse complement strand
GCGCGGATCACGTTCCAGCCGCAGGCTTCAAAGCGTTGCGGGGTGTTGTCGATGAACCAGGGCGCGACCTGGCCGTCGATGGAGATGCCGTTGTCGTCGTACAGCGCGATCAGCTTGTTCAGCTTCCAGGCGCCGGCCAGGGCCACGGCCTCGTGGCTGATGCCTTCCATCAGGCAGCCGTCGCCCAGGAACACGTAGGTGCGGTGGTCGACGATGGCGTGGCCAGGCTGGTTGAATTCAGACGCCAGCAGCTTTTCGGCCAGCGCCATGCCCACCGCGTTGGTGATGCCCTGGCCCAGCGGGCCGGTGGTGGTTTCCACGCCGGGGGTGTGGCCGACTTCGGGGTGGCCGGCGGTCTTGCTGCCCAGTTGGCGGAAGTTCTTCAGTTCCTGGATCGGCAGCTTGTAGCCGGTCAGGTGCAGCACCGAGTAAATCAGCATGGAGGCGTGGCCGTTGGACAGCACGAAGCGGTCGCGGTTGGCCCAGGCCGGGTTGCTGGGGTTGTGCTGCAGGTGGCGGCCCCACAGCGCCACGGCCATGTCGGCCATGCCCATGGGTGCACCGGGGTGGCCGGAATTGGCTGCCTGCACCGCGTCCATGGCGAGTGCGCGGATGGCATTGGCCATGGTTTGAGCGTTGACGGCAGAGGCTGGTGTGGAGGTGGCAACGTCGGACATGGAGAGGCCTGTGAGGATAGGGTAGCCCTGGCACGCGCCAGGGTGAAAACCCTGAATTTTATCCGGGCCTTGTGTTCCGGGTGCACAGGCTGCCGCGCCGCACCTCAGTGGCGCGGTGGCCAGGGCCGGGGCAGTGCGTCGCCGGACAGGCGGCGGCGCAGGTAGGCGGGGATGTGCCAGTCGGGGGTCGAGGGCAGTGGTGCGGCGTGTGGATGAGGTCGGTGCGGTCTCGTGCCACAGACATCGGTGAACGTGGGCATGAGGTGGTTTTTGAACTGGCGGATCGTTCCGTGGAGGGTGGGCAGCATGGTGGTCCTTTCGTGTGCGGGCCGGGATGGGCGCCTGTGTCAGGACGATAAGGACATCTCGTATCAAACGATGATGCGATAAATGCACGGATGCACATTGGGCGGCGTGTGTTCGAGGTCGGGGCAGGGGGCGTCCTGGACGTGGACGCGCTGCTAAGATGCCTGCGCCCCATCGGGCCCAACCCCATACCCTTGTCACGTCATGAGCCCTGTCAGCCTGTTGCCTCTTCCCTTGTTGCTGGGCTTGGCGTTTCTGGTGGTGTACCTGTTGGACCGGTGCTTCCCGGTTCACCTGAAGGAAGGGCGGGCCAGCACCATCGATGGCTTGCGCGGCTACCTGGCGTTTGCGGTGTTCTTGCACCACGCCACTATCTGGTATTTCTTCCTGCGCAGCGGCGTTTGGCAGGATTCGCCTTCACGCTTGCATGTGCATCTGGGGCAAACGTCTGTATCGCTGTTCTTCATGGTCACGGGCTACCTGTTCTTTGGCAAGTTGCTGGAGACCAAAGCACGACCGGTCGACTGGCTGCGCTTGTACGTGTCGCGTGGGTTGCGCATCCTGCCTGTGTTCGTCTTGTTGTCGGTGGTGGCGGCGGCGCTGATCGTGGCCATCAAAGGTCTGGGGCTGGATGTCGGCAACCCGGTCTTGCTGGCCCACACCGCGCGCAAACTGTACGTCACGGCCGGCGTCACCTGGACCCTGAAGTACGAGTGGAATTTCTATTTCACGCTGCCGGTTTTGGCTCTGGTGCTGACGCGTCGCGTGCCCTGGCCGTGGCTGGTGGTGAGCGTGCTGTACCTGGCGCGTGAAAGTCTCGACGGGTTGTTGAACATCTACGCCTTGGCATTCGTGGGCGGCATGGCGGCGGCGGTGTCGTCTCGCTGGGGCTGGGTGCAGGTGTGGTCGCGCACGCGCGCCGCTTCTGCGCTGGTGCTGTCGCTGATCGTGGGGGTGGTGGCGGGTTTCGAGGGCGCGTACCAACCGTTGCCCCTGGCGATGTTGGGGCTGGCTTTTGTGCAGATCGCCAATGGCACCGATGTGTTCGGGCTCCTCAGCGCGCGCCTGTCACGGGTGTTTGGCGAAATCACCTACAGCCTGTACCTGCTGCACGGTTTGTTGCTGTTCCTCTGCTTCCGTTTTGTGGTGGGGTTGGCCAACGCGGCGGCCCTGGATGCGGTGCAGCATTGGCTGGTCATTGCGGGCCTCACGCCTGTTGTGGTGGCGGTGGCGTTCTTTTCGTTCCGCTGGATTGAAAGCCCGGCTATTGAGCAAACCGAGCGGGTGACGGCTTGGTTGCGCAGCCGTGTTTTGCGTCGATCGACCGCCAGCTGACTGCTTTTGTACATTGCATCCACAGCCGTGCCGTTGCCGGCAACGGCTGTTGGTTCAGCGCGGTTTCAAATGCGCCCGAGCAGCAGCAACACGACGATGATGACCACAATCAGGCCCAGTGCGCCGCTGGGGCCGTAGCCCCAACTTCGGCTGTGTGGCCAGGCCGGGACAACACCGATCAGCATCAGGAGCAAGACGATCAGCAGAATGGTTCCGAGGCTCATGGGGGACTCCTGGATAAGGGGGATGTTCGGTTCAGCGTTCTGGCGCAGGCACCACGATCACCGTGCTGCCCGCATCGCCGGTGGCGCCTGTGTCACCCGTGGCACCTGTTGCCCCCGTGTAGCCGGGTGAGCCCTTGGCTCCTGTGTCGCCAGTGGCACCCGTGCTGCCGGTGTACCCGGTCGATCCGGTGCTGCCCGTCTCTCCGGTCGACCCCGTATTGCCTGTGGCCCCGGTCGTGCCCTGCGGGCCAGCAGGCCCTGGCACGGCGACAGGGGTGGGCACATTGACCACCGTGGGTGCGGGCCTTTCACAAGCGCTCAAACCCAGAACGATGGGCACAGCCAGCATCAGTATGGAACGGTTCATGGCAAATCCTTTGAATGGTTGGCGAAGCGCAAGGTGAGACACAAGGCATGGCCCCCATCTCACGGATGCGACCCGTGAGTTGCTTGGTGCCAGGGCAGTGTGGTCCTGCGCGCCGCACAGGTCGGTGCGGTGGCATACACAAGAGAAGCTTTTTGTGCCGATGGCACAGCGGTCAATGCTGGCGGTTTTTTTGTTGAAAACGCCAAGTGCAGTGGTTACATCGCCGGCTGGGTTCGAGGCAGGGGGTGGCCATCCACGATCGCGTCGGCGGTGCGGATGCCCAGGGCCTGAATGGTCAAGGAAGGGGATTCACCGCCGCCACTGGACGGGAAGACGCTGGCATCGGTGATGTAGAGGTTGGTCAGGTCGTGACTGCGGCAATGGGCATCCACCACCGACGTGCGGGCGTCTGTGCCCATGCGGCAGGTGCCAAAAACATGGGTGGCAGAAAACTGATCCCAGCTACCAATTTCTTCAACTAACTCAGCCCCAGCTTCTTGGAGCAGGCGGCGTGCTTGGGTGGCCATGAACTTCAGTCGCTTGATTTCGCTGTCGCCGAGGTGCAGGTGCAAGCGCGCAAACGGGATGCCTGCCGCGTCTTGCCTGCGCGGGTCCAAGTCGAGGTAAGTGTGCTCGTTGGGGAGGTATTCCCCGATGGCGCCCACAGAAATCACGCTGCCAAAGCGCTTGCGCACGCCGTCTTTCCACTGCTTTCCAAATCCACCGACGACGCGGTTGGCGTAGCTGATTGGGCCGGTGAAACCCATTTCCTGCACGCCGGAATTGAAGCGGCAGCCACCCACCAGTTCGGGAATGGCGTCTGGGGCGTTGAAGTCCCAGCAGATGGCGTCGGAAGGCAGGCCCACAAAACTGTTGTTCAGTTGGGGCACACAGCCCGCGCTGCTCCAGTACAGGGTTTCCATGAAATTGCGCCCCACTTGGCCGGAACTGTTGGCCAACCCCTCACGGTGGTGTTGGCGATTGGCCAACAAAAGCCGGGGTGTCTGCACGGCGCCAGCCGCCAGAACCAGAATGGGGGTTTCAATCCGTTTTAAGGTGGTGCCTTCGAGGTATTCGATGGCGCCAACCCGTTGGCCGGTGGGCGCATGCAGCTTGGTGACGCGGCTGTTGGGTTTGACCGTCAGGCGACCACTGGCTTCGCCCTTGCGGATAAACGTGACATCGGCCGACCCTTTGTCCCCCAATGGGCAACCGCGACTGCAATTGCCGCAGTAGTTGCAGGCGGGGCGGCCATCGTAAATTTGGGACAGCGCGGCGCGGGCGTTGGCCTGCCAGTGCATGCCCAGTCGGTGACCGGCCGATACCACCCGGCAGGCAGCAGGGCTCAGTGGGTGAGGTGGCAATGGGTAGGGAGCACTGCGCCAGCGTGCCTCTTGTTCTGCAGGGCCGGCAACCCCCACCACATGCTCACAGATCACATAGTAGGGTTCGAGGTCGGCGTAGCCAATGGGCCAGTCGCAGCCCACACCGAATTGGTTGTGCAATTGCATGGCCCCGGGATGGAGCCGGTGGGCTTCGCCTACAAAGTGGAGCGTGGAGCCGCCCACCCCTTGGACATGCCAGTAGCCTGGCCCCGTGGATTCTCGGCTGCCGTTGCGTACCAATCGGCCCGAGGCCCGGTTCCAAGAGTGCAGTTCATCATGTGCTGGGTCCAGCTGGTCCAGGTTCGCCACACTGAAATCGCCCCGGCTACCGGGGGGATCGGGGAACAAGTGCCGTTCCCAGTCAGGCTGGTCGAGCTTGTAATCCTTCAGGGGGTCAAAGCGCGGGCCCGCTTCCAGGAGCAGGACGCGCAAACCCTTCTCGCACAGCCGCCAAGCCGTTGCCGCGCCGCCTGCGCCAGAGCCCACAACGACGACATCGTGGCCGTTCTTCATGCCCACGGAGGCGGATAGCCCGCTGGCTGAGGGGGGCGCTGGATGGGCAGGCCGACCCAGGACCTGGGGTCACTGAAGTACAGTTCGCCAGCCAGTTGACGGACTAGTTCGTAAAAGCGCCGTGGAATTTCATTCCAATCGGATTGGCTCATCCAGTCGACCACGGCGATTTGTTGTTCAGGGGTGAGTTGTGCGAACGGTGGGCCGCCGGTCAGGTTCAACCACTGGCATCCCAGCCCGATGAGCCGGGCCAAGCGTGCGTCGGATTTCGCAAGTGCCAACAATTGGGCATCTACCTGCAGGTCTGTTGCCGATCCCGACAGCGCGTCTCTGGGCAAGAGGACGTCCAGAAAAGCGGCCAAGGTCACGCGTTGTGCAGGCAGCGTGGGGGCTTTGGCCTCTGCGGGCCAGACCGCGTGAGCACAAAAAAAAGCGCCGACGATCTTGAGTAGCCGTCGGCGCTCCAGAGCAATAAGCATCAATCGATATATGGAGTTGTGCAGTTTGGGTCTGAATAGTCGGGCGAGCCGCTGGGGACGCAGGTGGTGCCTGCAGGCTTGTCCCATTTCTTCAATGTCTGAAGAGTGACAAACGGGTCATAACCATCCCGGTAAATGTCGACACCCGCATTCAGGTAAGGGATGTTCACACCCAATCCCAGCAAAGGGGCCGACTTCAGGAAGTCGTAGCCCAGTCCCAACTCACCTTGCACGTCTTCTTTCCCGTTCAGGTAGCTGAGTTTGAGTTTGCCGGGTTTGATGCCACCTGCCAAGTTGAGAGAAAAGGCCAAGTTGGCGCCGTCGGTGTCGCCATTCGATTTCACCTTGGCACGCACGATGCCCAAAACCACTGCAGGGGTCGTGCCGGTGGACAGGCTCCATTTCAGGCCGGCATAACCTTTGGTTTCTGTGTTGCGCGCCGAACTTCCGGCCAGTACATAGCCATTGATGCCAGCCTGGGCCACGGAGCACGCCAAAGTGGCCGCTGCAACCAATGGGAGAACAAGTTTTTTCATTGGGCACCCCTGCGTGAACTTTGATAAAAGTCCAGTATAGCCCTGCCTTTGGGTGAGGCTGCAGTATTTTCGGCCGGCCCGTTGTGGCTGGTGCGCAACGTCGTGTTCAACGGGGCGGCACTTCACAAACCGTGTGGGGTTGGCTTGGCCACGTAGCTGCCCGACTTGCCCCCGTGTTTCTCCAGCAGCCGCACGTCGGTGATGGTCATGCCCCGGTCGGCGGCCTTGCACATGTCGTACACCGTGAGCAGGGCCACTTGCACAGCGGTCAAAGCCTCCATCTCCACCCCGGTCGGGCCCACCGTTTCGGCGCTGGCGCGACAGAGCACCGCTGATTCGGCGGTCAGCAAGTCAAAGTCCACCGTCACCCGGGTCAGCGCGATCGGGTGGCACAAGGGGATGAGGTCGCTGGTTTTCTTGGCGCCCATGATGCCGGCCAGGCGGGCCACGCCCAGCACGTCGCCCTTCTTGGCGTTGCCGGCCGCGATCAGGGCCAATGTCTCAGGGCGCATCTGGATGCGGCCTTCGGCCACGGCCACACGGTGGGTGGCGTGCTTGCTGCCGACGTCCACCATGTGGGCCTGGCCTTGCGCGTCGAAATGGGTAAGGGGCGATGAGCTCATGGAGGGGCTTCGGCAGGGGGCAGGGAATCTTTACGCGGAACAGGCATCATACGGGGATGCGTGCCCGATTCGTCCTGCGTTGTCTGCCCTTGTTGCTGGCTGCCCCGTTGTGGCTGGCGCCCGCCACCCTGACCCAAGCCCAAGGGGTGGGCAGCAATGCCTTGCCCGCCTTGGGCGACGGCGACGAGCTGACCTTGAGCGAGGAACGCCGCCTGGGCGATCAAATCGCGCGCGCCATTTACCGCGACCCGGATTATTTCGATGACCCGGCGCTCAAGGCTTACTTGCAACTGCTGTGGCAGCCTTTGCTGCAATCGGCGCAGGCGCGGGGGGACGTTGCGCCCGAACTGGCCGAACGGTTTGCCTGGGAATTGTTGATCGCGCGCGACCCCAGCATCAACGCCTTCGCCTTGCCGGGCGGGTACTTGGGCGTGAACCTGGGGCTCTTGGCCACCGTCACCTCGGCCGACGAACTGGCTTCCGTCATGGGGCACGAACTCAGCCACGTGTCGCAGCGGCACATCGCGCGCCTGGTGACGCGCCAGGGGCGGCAGGCGCCCTGGATGATGGCCGCCATGATCCTGGGGGCGATGGCCGCCAGTGCCGCCAAAAATGCCGACATTGCCCAGGCCGCCATCATGGGGGGGCAAGCTGCCGCCGTGCAGTCGCAATTGAATTTCTCGCGCGACATGGAGCGCGAGGCCGACCGGGTCGGCTATGGGGTGATGACCGAGGCCGGCTTTGACGGCATGGGTTTTGTGTCCATGTTCGACAAGTTGCAGCAAGCGTCGCGCTTGAACGACGATGGCGCCTACCCTTACCTGCGCAGCCACCCCCTGACCACCGAGCGCATTGCCGACATGCGTGGCCGCGTGCACCAGCACGAGGGCCACGCACCGGCGGCGGGCGCGGTGCAGATACCGCCTGAGTACCACGCCCTCATGTCGGCGCGGGCGCGCGTGCTGGCGGAAAGCAACGTGGACCGCTTGCGCGTGCTGCTTCAGATCGGGTCGGTGACGGGCCCCAGCCTGCTGGGCGCGCACTACGCCGCGACGTTGGCCGCCGCCAAACTGCGCGATGGCCCGGCGGCCCTGACCGGCTGGCAGCAGTTGCGGGCGTTGCCGGTCAGCAACGAAGCGGCGCGTCAGGCCATTGAGTGGTTGCGGCTGGAGATTTTGCTGGAGTTGCAGGGCACCGAGACCGCCCGCCAGACCGCGCAGCAGCAGGTGCTGCTGACCTTGCGTGACCAGGCCCTGGCCAGTTCCAGCCGCGAAGGGCTGGTGTTGGGGGCGCGGGCCGCTTTGCTGGGCGATGTGGCGGCGCAGCGCAGTGCGGTGCGAAAGCTGCAAGGCTGGAGTGTGCTGTACCCGCGTGATGCCTTGGTGTGGCAGACCCTGGCCTCTTTGCACGCGGTGTTGCAGCAGCCGGTGCAAGCCGCACGTGCCGAGGCCGAAGCCAAGGTGGCGCAGTTGGACCTGCAGGGCGCCTTGGACCGTTTCCGTTCGGCGCAACGGATCGCGCAGCAGCAACGGGGCGTGGACCATTTCGAGTTGTCGATTCTGGACGCGCGCGTGCGCCAGATCGAGGCCCAGCAGCGCGAACAACAGCGTGAGGAATTCGGGCCGCCGCGTGGGTGAGGGTTGAAGCGGGCAGGACGCGGCCGGGGGCTATGATCGGCGTTCACCGACATCCGATCCCATGGCCGCCATCCACATCACCGACATCGAAGCCGCCATCAACCATTGGCGGGCCCGCCAGCCTGCGTTGGACGGCCTGGCGCTGGCCGAACCAACACGCGCCTTGGCCGAGGTGTATGCCTTGCTGGTCTACCACCAGCAGGACGACATCGCCGAAGCCAGCCTGTCGCCCGCCGCGCGGCAGGCCTGGCTGGCCTGGTACGACACCACGCCCGACACGCCGTGCATCGCCATTTGCTCCACCAGCCAGGGCGACGAGGTGTGCAAGGGCTGTGGCCGCACGTTCGAGGAAATCCAGTGCTGGCCCGAGATGTCGC
>DASUON010000536.1:0-6227 GCA_036276615.1 Burkholderiaceae bacterium | reverse complement strand
GTCGCCCGAGGTGCTGCGCCGCTTCGGGTTGGTGCGCGACCAGATCTTCTTTTTGGGCAACCTGTCGCTGGCCATCATCGCGGTGTCGGGCCTGTTCGTGGGCTTTGTGCTGGGCTTGCAGGGTTACTACACCTTGCAGCGTTACGGCTCTGCCGAGGCCCTGGGCCTGCTGGTGGCCTTGAGCCTGGTGCGCGAGCTGGGGCCGGTGGTCACCGCCCTGCTGTTTGCGGGGCGGGCGGGCACGGCGCTCACCGCCGAAATCGGGCTGATGAAAGCGGGCGAGCAACTGGCCGCCATGGAAATGATGGCCGTGGACCCGGTGCGCCGGGTGCTGGGTCCGCGCTTCTGGGGCGGGCTGATCGCCATGCCCCTGCTGGCCGCCGTTTTCAGTGCCGTGGGCATCATCGGGGGCTGGGGCGTGGGCGTGGTGATGATCGGTGTGGACGCCGGTTCGTTCTGGAGCCAGATGCAAAGCGGGGTCGAGGTGTGGCAGGACGTGGGCAACGGTGTGGTCAAGAGCCTGGTGTTCGGCGTGACGGTGACCTTTGTGGCGCTGTACCAGGGCTACATGGCCCACCCCACGCCCGAAGGCGTGTCGCACGCCACCACCCGCACGGTGGTGATGGCGTCGCTGCTGGTGCTGGCGCTGGACTTCGTGCTGACGGCCTGGATGTTCAGCATCTGAACCTATTTTGATAGCAAACAACCCAATTGAAACAAGCGGTGAGGCATGAAAAAATCCAAAAATGACGTCTGGGTCGGCCTGTTCGTCGTGCTGGGTGCGCTGGCGCTGCTGTTCCTGGCGCTGAAGTCGGCCAACCTGTTGCAGCTCAACTTCCAGTCCACCTACCGGGTGGTGGCGCGGTTCGACAACATCGGCGGCCTCAAGCCCCGGGCGGCGGTCAAAAGTGCCGGGGTTGTGGTGGGCCGGGTGGCGTCCATCAGCTTCGACGACAAGACCTTCCAGGCCAGCGTGGCGCTGGACATGGAATCGCGCTACGCCTTTCCCAAGGACAGTTCCTTGAAAATCCTCACGGCAGGGTTGTTGGGGGAACAGTACATTGGCATCGAGCCGGGCGGCGACACGCAGAACCTGGCCGCGGGGGCGGTGGTGACGCAGACCCAGTCGGCTGTGGTGCTGGAAAACCTGATCAGCCAGTTCCTCTACAGCAAGGCCGCCGACGGCGACAAGTCGGCGCCAGCGGCCACACCGGCACCGCCCGCCCCGGCGCAGAGTGCCGTGCCTGCGGCCCAGTGAGGGGCGACCTCATTCAAACCAGGGAGAGTTCATCCATGTCAGCCACCTTGTTCCCTGCAGGCCCGCGCCGCAGCGCCCTGACGCGCTGGGCGGGCGTGCTGCTGCTGGTGCTCAGCGCGGTGTTGGCGGGTTGTGCGTCGGGTCCGGCCCGTGACCCGCGTGACCCGCTGGAGCCCTTCAACCGCAGCATGTACGACCTCAACACCAAGGTGGACGAGGCCGTGGTCAAGCCGGTGGCCATCGTCTACCGCGACGTCACCCCCTACCCGGTGCGCACCGCGGTGGGCAACTTCTTTGGCAACCTCAGCGACATCTGGTCCACCCTGAACACCGCGTTGCAGCTGCGGGGGGAAGACACCATCATCAACGCCATGCGGGTGGGGTTCAACACCTTCTTTGGTTTTGGTGGACTGGTGGATGTGGCCTCTGAAATGAACCTGTACCGCAGCCCGGCCGATTTCGGCCAGACCCTGGGCCGCTGGGGCGTGCCCCCCGGGCCCTACATGGTGTTGCCGGTGTTGGGCCCGTCCACCCTGCGTGACACCCTGGGCCGTGGCGTGGAAACCCGCGGTGACCGGGTGTGGGGGGTGGACCACATTCCCAGCCGCAACAGCCTGCTGGGCCTGCGCCTGCTGGAAGAACGCACCAACCTGCTGCGTGCGTCGTCGGTGCTGGACGAGGCGGCGCTGGACAAATACAGCTTCACCCGAGAGGTGTTCCTGCAGCGCCGCCAAAGCATCATCGACTCGCAGCGGAACCGCGAAGCCGAATGACCTCTCCAACCCGCGGGCACCGTGCCCGAAAAGGAATGCTGAACATGAACCGTCGATCCTGGCTGGCCCGTGGGGCCAAAACCCTGGCCTCGTTGTCGTCCGTGGTGGTCATGGCCTTGTGCCTGCCCCTGGCAGCCCAAGCGTCGGACGAAGCGCCAGACGTTCTCATCAAGCGCGTGGGCACCGAGGTGATGGACACCGTCAAGGCCGATGCGGCCATCCAGGGCGGTGACCTGAACAAGGTCATGGCCCTGGTGGATGCCAAGATCATCCCCAACGTCAACTTCACCCGCATGACCGCCATGGCCGTGGGGCGTTTCTGGCGTCAGGCCACGCCCGAGCAGCAAAAGCAGCTGCAGGACGAGTTCAAGACCCTGCTGGTGCGCACCTATGCCGGGGCCCTCACCCAGGTGAAGGACCAGACGTTGAGCTTTCGGCCCCTGCGTGCAGCCCCGACCGACACCGAGGTGGTGGTGCGCACCGAGGTGCGTGGCCGTGGCGACCCCATCCAGCTCGACTACCGCCTGGAAAAGACCGACGCCGGTTGGAAGATCTACGACCTGAACGTGCTGGGTGTGTGGCTGGTGGAAACCTACCGCACCCAGTTTGCCCAGGAAGCGCAGACCAAGGGCATCGACGGCCTGATTGCTTCGCTGGTGGCCCGCAACAAGTCCAACAGCGCCAAGGCCGCCAAGGCCAGCTGATCCTCCCGACGCCGCCCATGCTCAAACTGCCAGCCCAGCTCACCCACGACCACGTGGCCCCCTGCCTGCGCCAATGGCGGGGGCAATGGCCGTTGGGGGACGGGCCGGTGCTGGTGGATGCCTCGGCGTTGAACCGCTTTGATTCATCGGCCCTGGCCGTGGTGCTGGACCTGCGCCGTCAGGCCCTGGCCCAGGGTCGCACGCTGGAGCTGTTGTCTCCCCCGGCGCGGTTGCTGGAGCTGGCGGCCTTGTACGGCGTGGATGAATTGCTGGTCTCCAGCCCGGCCTGAGCGGTCGGCCACCTAAAATCGGGGGTTCTCTGCCCCCCACCCATGTCCAGCTCCTCCCCTTCTTCCGCTTCAGCGGCCGCGCCCGCCATCCTGTTCCAGGATGTTTGCAAAACCTACACCGGTGCCAAAGGCGACTTCAAGGCCCTGGACGGCGTCAGCTTCGCGGTCCAGCCCGGCGAGATGTTCGGCCTGCTCGGCCCCAACGGCGCGGGCAAGACCACCCTCATCAGCATCCTGGCCGGGCTCAACCGCGCCACCCGGGGCCGGGTGGCGGTGCACGGGCATGACGTGGTGACCGACATGGCCGAGGCCCGCCGGGCGCTGGGTGTGGTGCCGCAGGAGCTGGTGTTCGACCCGTTTTTCAACGTGCGCGAGGCGCTGCGCATCCAGTCGGGCTACTTCGGCATTCGCCACAACGACGCCTGGATCGACGAGCTGCTGCACAGCCTGGGCCTGACCGACAAGGCTCAGGCCAACATGCGCCAACTCTCGGGCGGCATGAAGCGCCGGGTGATGGTGGCGCAGGCCCTGGTGCACAAGCCGCGCGTCATCGTGCTGGACGAACCCACCGCCGGGGTGGACGTGGAACTGCGCCAGACGCTGTGGCAGTTCATCGCCCGACTCAACCGCGAAGAAGGCTGCACCGTGCTGCTGACCACCCACTACCTGGAAGAGGCCGAGGCGCTGTGCAGCCGCATCGCCATGATCAAGAAAGGCCAGGTGGTGGCGCTGGACAGCACCTCCGCCCTGCTGGCCCGCGCCTCCAGCAACGTGCTGCGCTTCAAGACCGACACCCCGCTGCCGCCCGAACTGGCCGCCCAGGCCCGCGTCACGGGCCGCGTGGTGCAACTGCCCGCCCACAACGCGCTGGAGGTGGAGCACATCCTGGCCGCCGTGCGCCAAGCGGGTGGTGTGGTGGAAGACATGGAAATCCGCAAAGCCGACCTGGAAGACGTGTTCCTCGACGTGATGGGGGGGCAAACAGAATGAGCGGCTGGCAAACCCTGTTCTACAAAGAGGTGCTGCGCTTCTGGAAGGTCAGCTTCCAGACCATTGCCGCGCCCGTGCTCACCGCGGTGCTGTACATGATGATCTTCGGCCATGTGCTGGAAGACCATGTCAAGGTGTACGACAGCATCGGCTACACCGCCTTCCTGGTGCCCGGCCTGGTGATGATGAGCGTGCTGCAAAACGCCTTTGCCAACAGCTCGTCCTCGCTCATCCAGAGCAAGATCATGGGCAACCTGGTGTTCATGCTGCTCACCCCCATGTCGCACTGGGCGTGGTTTGTGGCCTATGTGGCGTCGTCGGTGGCGCGTGGGCTGGCCGTGGGCACGGGTGTGCTGGCCGTCACCTGGTGGTTTGGCCACCCGGGCATGGCCCAGCCGCTGTGGGTGCTGGTGTTTGCCGTGCTGGGGGCGGCCATGCTGGGCGCGCTGGGGCTGATTGCCGGGCTGTGGGCCGAAAAGTTCGACCAGCTGGCGGCGTTCCAGAACTTCATCATCATGCCCATGACGTTTTTGTCGGGCGTGTTTTATTCCATCCATTCGCTGCCGGCGTTCTGGCAGCAGGTGAGCCACCTCAACCCGTTCTTCTACATGATCGATGGGTTCCGCCACGGCTTTTTCGGGGTCAGCGACGTGTCGCCCTGGCTCAGCCTGGGCGTGGTGGTGGCCGCCTTCCTGGCGGTGAGTGCCGTGGCCGTGCACCTGCTGCGCACGGGTTACAAGATTCGCCACTGAAAGTATCAAGTCTCTTTGGCATCTGCCGCTTTCATATCAAGCGTAAACAGCTATCAATTTCATACCATGAACGCCGACCAACTCCGCGAAATCATTGCCGCCGGTCTGCCGTGCGATCACGTCGAAGTCACGGGGGATGGTCGCCATTGGGCGGCGGTCATCGTGTCGGCTGAGTTCGAGGGCAAGCGCCCCATCGCTCGCCACCAGCGGGTGTACGCCACGCTGGGCCAGCGCATGGCCACCGACGAGGTGCATGCCCTGTCCATGAAGACCCACACCCCGGCCGAATGGGCCGCCTTGCAGGCCAAGGGCTGACACCATGGACAAACTCCGCATCCAGGGGGGGCTGGCCCTCCACGGCGTGGTGCCCATTTCCGGGGCCAAGAACGCCGCCTTGCCCGAGCTGTGCGCCGCCTTGCTCACCGCCGACCCGGTCACGCTGCTCAACGTGCCGCACCTGCACGACGTGCTCACCATGAAAAAGCTGGTGGCCCACATGGGCTGCCGTGCCGAGCGCCTGCCCGACGACCGCGTGGCCCTGCACGCCC
Source organism: Burkholderiaceae bacterium (assembly GCA_036276615.1). Lineage (GTDB taxonomy): Bacteria > Pseudomonadota > Gammaproteobacteria > Burkholderiales > Burkholderiaceae_C > UBA2334. The sequence goes on along the minus strand of DASUON010000536.1, from coordinate 912 downwards.
CGGACACCCTGACCCCCGAGGCCCCCTACGAGCTGGTCAAGACCATGCGCGCCTCCATCCTGGCGCTGGGGCCGCTGCTGGCTCGCTTTGGCCGCGCCCGCGTGTCGCTGCCCGGGGGCTGCGCCATCGGTTCGCGCCCGGTGGACCAGCACATCAAGGGCCTGGTGGCCATGGGTGCGCAGATCGAGGTGGTGCACGGCTACATCGAAGCCCGCCTGCCCGATGGCCAGACCCGGCTGAAGGGGGCCCGCATCTCCACCGACATGGTGACCGTCACCGGGACCGAGAACTTCCTGATGGCCGCCGCCCTGGCCGAGGGCGAAACCGTGCTGGAAAACGCCGCTCAGGAGCCGGAGATTGTTGACCTGGCCGAGATGCTCATCGCCATGGGCGCACGCATCGAAGGGCAGGGCACCAGCCGCATCCGCATCCAAGGCGTGGAACGCCTGCACGGCTGCACCCACACCGTGGTGCCCGACCGCATCGAGGCTGGCACCTTCCTGTGTGCCGTGGCTGCCGCGGGGGGCGAAGCCCTGCTGCAACACGCCCGGGCCGACCACCTGGACGCCGTCATCGACAAGCTGCGCGACGCCGGTGTGACCGTGGAACCCGTGGCCGCCACCGAAGCCGCAGCCCCCGGCATCCGCGTGGCCTCGGCCGGTGCGGCAGCGCTCAAGGCCCAGAGCTTTCGCACCACCGAATACCCGGGTTTTCCCACCGACATGCAGGCCCAGTTCATGGCCTTCAACACGGTGGCGCATGGCCCCAGCTCGGTGACCGAAACCATTTTCGAAAACCGCTACATGCACGTGCAGGAGCTGCAACGCCTGGGCGCACGCATCCGGGTGGATGGCCGCCTGGCCGTCACCGAAGGCCTGGGACCCGATGGCCGCCTGTCCGGCGCCACCGTCA
>DASUON010000535.1:0-5332 GCA_036276615.1 Burkholderiaceae bacterium | reverse complement strand
CAAATTGAGCAGCACGTCGCCATGCGCTGGCCATTGGGCGGTGAGCAGGATGGGAGAGCGTTGCAGCACATGCGGGGGCGACGCGTCGGTGGCATGGGGCAGGAAGGCCAGCGGAGCCAGGGTCCACAAGCGCTCGTCCAGCGCGCCCACGTCAGTGGGCCTGCTCACGCAAGTGACGCGATGCCCCTGCCCCACCGCTTTGCGCATGACCCGGCTCGCATGGGTCATGCGGTCGGCCACATTGAAGTGAAAGGTCACCTGCGTCACGCCGTGAAACTCCGCAACGCGTCAGCGGCTGCGCGCTGGTGGGGTGGCGGGTCGTGCCACAGACTGGGTGGAACGCTTGCCCTTGGCGGCGGAAGGCAAACGCTGCGCTTCGTTGAGCACGTGCTGCACCAACAGCGCCACCGGACGCCCGGTGCCCCCCTTGGCCGCCCCGCTCTTCCAGGCGGTCCCGGCAATGTCCAGATGCGCCCACGTCAGGCCCGGCACAAACTTCTCCAGGAACTTGGCCGCAGACACCGAGCCACCGGGACGCCCAGCCACGTTGGCCATGTCGGCAAAGCTGGACTTGAGCCCTTCGCCGTACTCGTCATCCAAAGGCATGCGCCAGCATGGGTCTTGCGCCTGCTCACCCGCCTTCAACAGGCTGGCCGCCAGTTCATCTTGATTGGCAAACAACCCGGTGCGCACATGACCCAAGGCAATGACGCAGGCGCCGGTCAGCGTGGCCACATCGATCACCTGCGCGGGCTTGAAACGGGCGGCGTAGGCCAGTGCATCACACAGGATGAGCCGCCCTTCGGCGTCGGTGTTGAGGATTTCGATGGTCTGGCCGCTCATGCTGGTGACCACATCACCCGGCTTGACCGCACGGCCATCGGGCATGTTCTCGCAGGACGGGATGAGCCCCACCACGTTGATGTCGGGCTGGAGCAGGCCAATGGCGTGCAGCGTGCCCAGCACGCTGGCCGCCCCACCCATGTCGAACTTCATCTCGTCCATTTCGGGCGCAGGCTTGATGGAGATGCCGCCCGTGTCAAACGTGATGCCTTTGCCCACCAACACCAGTGGGGCCTGGTCTTTGCTGGCCCCGTTGTAGCGCACCACGATGAAACGCAGCGGCTCCTCGGACCCTTGGGCCACGGCCATGAAGGCCCCCATGCCCAGCTTGGCCACCTCTTTGGGGCCCAGCACCTCCACCTTCATGCGCTTGTGCTGACCCAACTGCTCGGCCGCCTCGGCCAACAGGCGCGGGGTGGCATGGTTGGCGGGCCGGTTGGCCCATTCCTTGGCCAACTCGATGCCCTGCACCCAGGCGGCGGCTTCGGACACCCAGGCCGAAGCGCGTGGCAACTGCCCGTGGGCGATGCTCAAGCGCGTCAAATGGCGCCCCTTGGCCGACGGTTTGGTGGCGGTGTATTCGTAGGTGGCCTCGGCCACGGCCACGCACGCAGCGCGGATGCCGGTGGCGGTCACGTCGGCCAGCAACCCCATGTGCAGCAGGGCTTTTTTCACCCCGGCGTTGCGCAGCAGGGCAAACGCGCTCGAACAGGCCTTGCGGATGTCGGTTTCCGAACCGACCCCAACCCGCACCACCACCACGCGGGGTGCCAAGCACAGCGAAGCCCCCGCATTCAGCAGGGATTTGCCCACCCCGCTCTCCAACAGGCCCTCGGCAGACACCCGCTGCAACCAAGACAGCAGCGGAAATTCAGCCTCAGGGGCAGGCGGCAATGCGGGCGCATCGGGCCACAACACCACCAGTGCATCGGTCTTGGTCTGGGCGGCATCGGCCAGGTTCAGTCGGCGAAATTCAAAGTCCATAATCGCGGTTTCCTCTCTGCACGATGTTATTCCATTCATCCGTTCGAACCGAGTTGGCCCGCAGTTTTGGCGCAACCATGGTGGTGTTGTTCACCATCGTGGTGACGGTCATGCTGATCCGCACGCTCAACCTGGCCACCACGGGCCGCGTCAATCCACAAGAGGTGATGCTGGTGCTGGGCTACACGGTGCTGGGGCGGCTGCACATCATCCTGACCATGGCGCTGTTCATTGCCGTGGTGTCGGTGCTGTCGCGCATGTACCGCGACAGCGAAATGGTCATCTGGATGGGGGCAGGCCGCGGCCTGATGGGTTTGATCCACCCCGTTCTGCGCTTCGCGTGGCCGGTTCTGGCGTCCATGGTGGTGCTGGTGCTGGTGGCCTGGCCTTGGGCCAATCGGCAAGCCTCGGAACTGCGCGAGCGCTTTGCCCAGCGGGGGGACCTGCAACGCGTGCAGCCCGGTCAGTTCCAATCCAGCGCCAAGGGCGACCGGGTGTTTTTCATCGACAAGGACTCCGACGCCAGTTCGGCGGGGCGCAATGTGTTCATTTCCTCCAAGACGCCTCAGGGAGAAACCACCATCACCGCGCAAGCGGCCACGGTGGCGCAGGAAGGCAGCCAGCAACTGCTGGTGCTGCGCAACGGCCAGCGGCTGGACGTGACCCTGAACCCCAAAAGCCAGAAGCTGAGCGAGTTCGCCGAATACCAGGTGCTCATGGACAACACCACCCTGGTGGGCGAAACCGACGAGGCCATGAAGTCCCGCTCCACGCTGGAGCTGGTGCGCCAACCCAACCCGGCGGCCCTCGGTGAGCTGACCTGGCGCATTGGCCTGGTGATCAGCGCCTTCAACCTGTTGCTGGTGGGCCTGGCGGTGGCCATGGGCAACCCCCGCGCGGGCCGCAGCACCAACATCGTGTTTGCCTTGTTCGCCTTCATGCTGTATTCCAACCTGCTCAACGTGGGGGCCACCTGGGTCACCCAGGGCAAGGTTTCCGCATGGGGCTGGACGGTGGGGTTGCACGGCATCACCTTTGTGCTGGCCATGGCCTGGATCGTCAAACGCCACCTGGGCATCAGCCTGCGAGCCACCCTCAAGCGGCGCTTGCCGAGCGGCTCGCTCGCCTCGCCCACGTGCAAGGGAGCCACGCCGTGAACGTGCTCAAGCGCCTGATTTACAAGGAAGTGTTCCTGGCCGTGGGGCTGGTGCTGCTGGCCTTCCTGAGCCTGTTCTTCTTTTTCGATTTCATCGACGAGCTGGGGGCCATTGGCCACGCCTCCCCAACCCAGCCCGACCTGATTTACCAGGTGCCCCACGCGCTGCTGTTCTGTGCGCTGCTGGTGCCCATGCACCTGTACGAGCTGTTGCCCATTTCGGTGTTGATCGGCTCGGTGCTGGTGTTTGCGCGGTTTGCCCAAAGCTCGGAATTCACCATCCTGCGCACCAGCGGCCTGGACCCCTGGCAGGCCCTGCGCCTGCTGGGTCAGCTGGGTCTGGCGTTTGTGGTGCTGACCTACGTCACCGGCGACCACGTGGCCCCCATGGCGGGCAAGGCGGCCCAGCTGTACAAGGCCCGGTTTGACGGCTTGGCGTCCGCCGGGCCGGTGGGGGCCTGGTTGCGCGAAAAGCGCCCCAGCAGCCAGGTGACGGTGAACGTGCAAGCCATGACCGGCAACGACCAGTTGCAAGGCATCCGCGTGCTGGAATTCGACGCCAAGGGCAAACTGCTGCGCCGCATCCAAGCGGCCAGTGGCGAAATCGACGCCCAAGGGGTGTGGCGACTGACCGATGTGGAACAGATGTCGGTGCGCAACGACGGCGTGCACCCCCCCCAGATGCACACCCAGCACCAGCCCACGCTGGACTGGGACACCACCCTCACCGCCGAAATGGTGTCGGTGGCGCTGCTCAAGCCCGAACGCATGTCCACCTCCGACCTGTGGAACTACGTGCGCCACCTGGACGCCAACGGCCAAAGCGCCCAGCGTTACGAAATCGAGTTCTGGCGCAAGGTGTTCTACCCCCTCAGCTGCGTGGTGATGCTGGTGCTGGCGCTGCCCTTTGCCTACCTGCATTTCCGCTCCGGCTCCATCGCGGGCTATGTGTTCATTGGCGTGATGGTGGGCATCAGCTTCTTTTTGCTCAACGAGGTGTTCGGCTTCCTGGGGCGGCTGCACCAGTGGTGGCCCTGGCTCACGGCGGCGGTGCCATCGTTGCTGTATACGCTGGCCTCGCTCACCGCCTTCGGGTGGCTGGTGCTGCGACGATGAAGGCCGTGGTCCTGTTTGCCCATGGCTCGCGCGACCCGCTGTGGCGCGCGCCCATCGAGGCCGTGGCCCAGGCCGTGCGCCAGCAGTCACCCGGCACTGCCGTGGCCTGCGCCTACCTGGAACTGTGCCCGCCCGACCTGCCGCAGGCGTGCCAAGCCCTGATGAACCAAGGCGCCACCACGGTGCGGGTGCTGCCGGTGTTTTTTGGCATGGGCAAACACGCCCGCGAAGACCTGCCCGAACTGATGGCGGCGCTGCGCCAACAACACCCCGGCACCCACTTCGAATTGCTGCCCGCGGCGGGTGAACACCCGGCGCTGACCCAACTGCTGGCCCACATGGCCCTGGGCACCCTGCCCCCGGAGAACCCCGCATGAACCTTCACCAGTTCCGCTTTGTGCAGGAGGCGGTGCGCCGCAACCTCAACCTGACCGAAACCGCCAAGGCCCTGCACACCTCGCAGCCCGGCGTGTCCAAGGCCATCATCGAGCTGGAAGACGAGCTGGGCATCCAGATCTTCAGCCGCCACGGCAAGCGCATCCGCCGCGTGACCGAACCGGGGCAGCAGGTGCTGAAAAGCATTGAAGTCATCCTGCGCGAGGTGAACAACCTGCGCCGCATCGGCGACCAGTTCTCGGCCCAGGACAGCGGCACCCTGTCCATTGCCACCACCCACACCCAGGCCCGCTACGTGCTGCCCGCCCCCGTGGCCAAGCTGCGACAGGCCTACCCCAAGGTGGGCATCAGCCTGCACCAGGGTTCACCCGACCAAGTGGCCCACATGCTCATGACCGACGTGGCCGACGTGGGCATGGCCACCGAGTCGCTGTCCAACTACGAAGACCTCATCACCCTGCCCTGCTACGAATGGCAGCACGTGCTGGTGCTGCCCGTGGGCCACCCGCTGGCCGACAAGGAACGCATCGGCCTGGACGACCTGGCCGCCCTGCCGCTGGTGACCTACCACCCCTCGTACACCGGGCGCAGCCGCATCGACCACGCCTTTGCCGCGCACGACCGCCAGCCCAACATCGTGCTGGAAGCCATCGACTCGGACGTGATCAAGACCTACGTCAAGCTGGGGCTGGGCGTGGGCATCGTGGCCGAAATGGCGGTGCAAGGCGAAAGCCGCGACCCCGACCTGGTGGCCCGCCCCCTGGCCCACCTGCTGGGCCACAACGTGGCCCGCGTGGCCTTCAAGCGCGGGGCCTACCTGCGCAACTACGTGCTGCG
>DASUON010000534.1:0-2660 GCA_036276615.1 Burkholderiaceae bacterium | reverse complement strand
TCCACGGCCATCACCACCGCTAAAGCGCCCGCCGCATCCGGTTTTGCCGTTTCTTTCGCCACTTGGTTCATGCACCACCATCCGTTGTTCAAACCCAGCACACGCAGGCACTGGCTGCGGCACTGTAACGTTGTTGTGTGGTCTGTGCTAGCCTTGGGGGCGGCCCACGCGGCCATGCCCCCCTTGTCACCCAAGGTGTTGGTGGTGGGCGACTCCCTCAGCGCCGAGTACGGCCTGCCCCGCGGCAGCGGCTGGGTGGCCTTGCTGGAGCAGAAGCTGGCGGCTGAGAAGCTGCCGCACCAGGTGGTCAATGCCAGCGTCAGCGGCGACACCACAGCGGGCGGGCGCACTCGCCTGCCTGCCCTGCTGGCCAAACACCAGCCCAGCCATGTGGTGATTGAGCTGGGCGGCAACGACGCGCTGCGGGGCCTGCCCCTGTCCATGACCGAAGCCAACCTGACCGCCATGGTGAAGGCGTCGCAGGCGGCAGGGGCCCGGGTCACGTTGGTGGGCATGCAAGTGCCCCCCAACTACGGCCCCGCCTACACCCGCGACTTTGCCGACCTGTTCGCCAAAGTCTCCAAGGCCCAGCGCACGGCGCTGGTGCCCTTTTTGCTGAAAAATGTGGCCGACGCCCCCGATGCCGCCAGCCTCTTCCAGGCCGACCGCATCCACCCCAGCGCGGCGGCCCATCCGCGGCTGCTGGCCAACGTGTGGCCCGTGCTGCAACCGCAGCTCAAGCCCTGACGCCCTCCCCGCCATGAGTTTCCGTACCCTGCCCGCTTCCGAGGCCCTGACCCGGTTGGCCGATTTCGACCACGTCATTGACGCCCGCACCGAAGACGAACACGCGCTGGACCACCTGCCCGGGGCCCTCAACTGGCCCACGCTGAACAACGAGGAGCGCGTGACCATCGGCACGATGTACAAGCAGGTCAACGCCTTCGAAGCCAAGAAACGCGGTGCCGCCCTGGCCGCCCGCAACATCGCGGCCCACATCGAACGCGAGGTGCTGGACAAACCCAAGGGCTGGAAACCGTTGGTGTACTGCTGGCGCGGCGGCAACCGCAGCGGGGCGCTGGCCACCATCCTCAGCGCCATCGGGTTTCAGGTCACCCTGATCGAAGGCGGCTACAAGGCGTGGCGCGCCGCGCTGGTGGCCGACCTGCCGCGGGTGGTGGACCGGCTGAGCTTCCGCGTGGTCTGTGGCCCCACCGGCAGCGGCAAGACCCGGCTGCTGCAAACCCTGCAACAGGCGGGTGCCCAGGTGTTGGACCTGGAGGCCCTGGCCAGCCACCGCAGTTCGGTGCTGGGCCACATTCCCGGGCAACCCCAACCCAGCCAGAAGCGTTTTGAATCGCTGATCTGGGAAACCTTGTCACCCCTCAAGCCCGATCAGCCGGTGTTTGTGGAATGCGAAAGCAAGAAGGTGGGCAACCTGCGGGTGCCCGACGCGCTGATCGACCGCATGCGCGCCAGCCCCTGCATTGACCTGCAGTTGCCCGACCCCGAGCGCGTGGCCCTGCTGCTGGAAGACTACGCCCACTTTGTGGCCGACCCCGAGCTGTTCTGCGAGCGCCTGGCCGTGCTGACGGAACACCGGGGCCGCGCCACCGTGGCCAAATGGCAAGCCCTGGTGCGCCAGGGCCGTTCAGCCGACGTGGTGCAGCAGTTGCTGACACTGCATTACGACCCGGCCTACCACCAGTCCATGCTGCGCAACTTCAGCCAGTTTGGGGCGGCGCAGGTGTATGTGTTGCCGGATCGGTCCAGCGCTGCACTGACCGCAGCAGCGCAGAAGTTGCTTTAAAAATGAGAGCTTTCAGCGCTTTTTCAACAAGCGCCAGAGCCTGATTGGGTGCTGAATTTCAGGCGACCATGGCCGCCAGCGACTGCGCCAAGTCGGCTTGCAAGTCCGCCACCGACTCCAACCCCACCGCAAACCGCACCAGACCACCGGCATGGGGCCAGGGCTGTTGGCGCATGCTGGGCACGTCGTAGGGCGCGCACAGGCTGATGGGACCTGCCCAGCTCCAGCCCAGCTTGAACAGGCGCAGGCGGTCGCAGAAGGCGTCGATCTGGGTCTGGGTGTACTGCGGCTGGAACACCACGCTGAACAGGCAACCTGCCGCGGTGGCGTCACGCGCCCAGGTGGCGTGGCCGGGGGAACCGGGCAGCGCCGGGTGCAGCACGGCGGCCACCTCGGGGCGGGTTTGCATCCATTGCGCCAGCTGGCGGGTGGCCGTGTCTTGCGCTTGGTAGCGCAAGGCGATGGTTTGCAAGCCTCGCAGCACCAGTTCTGCGTCGTTGCCCGCCACGCCGTGGCCCATGCGCATGTGGGTCAACAGCAGGGCCCTGTGCAAGGCCGGGTGGCGGGTGACCACCGAACCCATGAGCACATCTGCACCGCCACTGGGGTATTTGGTGAGGGCCTGCATCACGATGTCGACGCCCTGCCCTTGTCCAGGTGCTCCGCCCACGTCAAAACCGCAGAAGGCAATGCCCGCACCCCAGGTGTTGTCCAGCGCGGTGAGGATGGGCCGGTCGCCTCGGCCCTGCGCCGCATTGGCCTGACGCACCACCTGCACCAGGGCGGGTAGATCGGGGAATTCAAGCGTGATGGAGCCCGGCGCTTCCAACCACACCAACCGGGTGGCGGG
>DASUON010000533.1:0-4691 GCA_036276615.1 Burkholderiaceae bacterium | reverse complement strand
ATGGAGGGGGCCAGCAGGGCCACCATGGTGCCGTTGCCCACGCTGGCGGGCTGGCCGTCGAACGGTTTGAGGATGCCCAGCGAAGGCTGGTCAGGCTCGGTGCCCCAGCCAATGCCGCGTTCGAACGCCCACAGCCGCTGTGCGCCCAGCAGGGCCAGCACGGGGTCGTAAAACGCGGCAGAGCGGTCAAGGTCGTTGGTGCCGAGGGTGGCGTAGCCGATCATGAAAAGTCCTTGTGAGGGTGGGTCTGTTCCGGTTCACGGCAGAACCGGGCGTACAGCCGCCATTGTGCGCTCGGGGCCGGGGGGCTTTGGGGGGGCAGCTTGGATGGCGCCGATTGGCGCTCAGCCGCCCCGCGCCGCCTCCAGCAGCGCCCGCGTCCGTTCGGCCTCGGCCCGCGCCGCATCGGCAAAGTCGGCCCCGTTGCTGGCGTACAGGATGGCGCGGGACGAATTCACGACGATCAGCCCCTGGCTGCCACCCGGCGCAGCCGTCAGTCCGGCCTGCACCGTGGCCTGGGCGTCGCCGCCCTGGGCGCCCACCCCGGGGATGAGCAGGGGCAGCGTGGGGGCCAGTTCGCGCACGCGGGCGATTTCGGCGGGGTAGGTGGCACCCACCACCAGGCCCAGTTGGCCGTTGGTGTTCCAGGGGCCCTGGGCCAGGCGGGCGATGTGTTCAAACACCTTGGGCTGGCCGTCCACATCGGCCAGCCGCTGGGCCTGCAGGTCGTCGCCGCCGGGGTTGGAGGTGCGGCACAGCAGGACGGCACCCTTGCCTTCGTACTTCAGGTACGGGGCCACCGAGTCCCAGCCCATGAAAGGCGAGAGGGTCACGGCGTCGGCCTGGTAGCGCTCGAAGGCTTCCTTGGCGTACTGCTCTGCGGTGGAGCCGATGTCGCCGCGCTTGGCATCCAGGATGACGGGCACCTGCGGTGCCACGCGGCGCATGTGGGCCATCAGGCGCTCCAGCTGGTCTTCGGCGCGGTGGGCGGCAAAGTAGGCGATTTGCGGCTTGAAGGCCATGGCCAGGTCGGCGGTGGCATCGACGATGGCGGCGCAGAAGTCGAAGATCTTGCTGGCATCGCCCTTCCAGGCGCCGGGGAAGCGGGTGGGTTCGGGGTCCAGGCCCACGCACAGCAGGCTGTTGTTCCGGGCGCGTGCAGCGCCAAGCATCTCGGTGAAGGTCATGGCTGGATTGTAGAAAGCGGGTTGTGGCCCAGGCGCTCCATGGCCAGGCACAGGTCGGCCCAGACCTTGCCTTTTTCTGCGGGGCTGCGCAGCAGGTAGGCGGGGTGGTAGGTGACGACCACGGGGCGCTGGTTCACGGTGTGCACGCGTCCGCGCAGGCGGCCCAGGGGGAGTTTTTCCACGTCGGGCACCACGCCTTGCAACAGGGTCTGGGCGGCAAAACGGCCCACGGCCAGCAGCAGGTCGGGCTGCACCAGCTCGATCTGGCGTTGCAGGAACGGCTGGCAGCGGGCGACTTCCTCGGGCTCGGGGTTGCGGTTGTGTGGCGGGCGGCACTTGATGACGTTGGCGATGTACACATCAGCCTCGCGTTGCAGGCCCATGGCGGCCAGCATGGCGTCGAGCAGTTGCCCGGCGGGCCCCACGAAGGGCAGGCCTTGGTGGTCTTCCTGCTCGCCGGGGGCTTCCCCCACGATCATCCAGCGGGCCTGGCGGTTGCCCATGCCGGGCACGGCCTGCCGACGGCCCTGGCACAGGCCGCAGGCCTGGCAGCTGCGGATGCGCTCGGTCAGCTCGTCCCAGCCGCAGTCGGCGTGGGGCGAGTTTTGAGCATCAAATTGGACTGTAGAGCTTTCATTGAAAGCGTGAGCAGCTATGGTTTCAGGAGTTTGGCTGGCGGGTGGGCGAACCCCGGCGGTGGGCGCTTGCACCGGGGGGCGAGCCGGGGTGGTCGCCACCGCCGCAGGGCTGCCCGCGGGCGCGTGCGCCGTGGAGGGCGTGGCCTGTGCGGACGCGGGGGCCGCCTGGGGTTGTGCCGCGGGGTCGGGCCACCACTGGCGGATGCCCATGGCGGCCAGCATGGCGCGCTGGCGCTCGTCCAGGTTCAGGCTGTGCAGGGCGGGGTCGGTCATGGGGTGGGGGTGTCCGGGCGGGCGGTCAGGTCCAGGCTCATCAGCAGCGCATCTTCGCGCAGGCCGTGGCCCAGCGGGTAGTACTGCTTGCGACGCCCCACGGTCTGAAAGCCCAGTTGCGTGTACAGCGCCTGGGCGGGGGCATTGCTTTCGCGCACCTCCAGCCACAGGCTGTGGGCCCCTTGCGCGGTGCTGTGCACGGCCAGGGCCTGCATCAGCACCTTGGCCCAGCCTTGGCGGCGGTGTTCCGGGGCCACCACGATGTTGAGCAGGTGCATTTCGTCCACGCCCGCCATGGCCACCCAGTAGCCCAACAGCATGCGGCCACTGGCGGTGCGTTGCAACGGGGCATCGCCCGGCAGCACCGGGGTGGTCAGCAGCGTGGCGGGGTAGCCCGAGCGCAGCGAGTCGCGGAAATGCCCCAGCGTCCACGGGTGGGCGTAGGCGCGTTTTTCGGTGTCGGCCACCAAGTCCAGGTCGGCCTCGGTCAGCGGCTCCAGGTGCAGGCTGCGCTCAGCCATGGCGGTGCTCGGTGGCGGCCATGCGTTCGGACGTGGTTTGGGCCACCTTGTCGCGCACGTACAGCGGCTGGGCCTGTGCGGCGGTCACGGTGTGTCCTTGGGCCACCAGGGCCGGGGCCAGCCGCAGCAGGGCGGCGGCGGTGGGCCAGGCCTCGCAGGCGGTGTGGGGCCGGTTCAGCGGGGGCAGCAGGTCCAGCGCGTTGCTGGCCAGCAGGCAGGGTGCGCCGGGGGGCAAGGTGGCGTTCACCAGGGCGGGCAGCTGCGCGGGGGCCAGCAGCCACGGGCCGCCCAGGCGCTGGGCCTGGGGTTGCTGGGCGTCGGGAAAGTGGTCGATGGCGGCATACACCTCGCCCATGCGGGCGTCCAGCACCGACACCACACACAGCGCACCGGTGTGGGCGTGCTGGTGTCGCGCCTCTTCGGCCACGGCCAGCAGGGTGTCGATGGGCAGCACGGGCAAGCCCAGGGGGTGGCGTTCGGAGCGCACGCCGTAGGCCAGCCCCTGCACCACGGCGGTGGCGGTGCGCAGCCCGGTGAAGGCCCCCGGCCCCTGACCGAAGACGATGGCGTCCAGGTCGGCCAGCGCCAGCCCGCGCCGGGCCAGCAGGCCCTGGATGCCGGGCAGCAAGGTGGCCGACGCTTGGGCCCCGCCTTCCCCGGCCCATTCGTCCGCGGGGCCTGTCCCCGTGCCATCCGCGGGGGCGCTGGCCCCGCCGTGCTGCAAGGCCACCGACACCCGGTGGGTGCTGGTGTCCAGGGCCAGAAGCCTGAGCGGTCCGCAGGCCGATCCGTCAGGACCGATACTCGGACGTTCTGCGTTGCCCTCTGCCGTCATGCCCTGGTTTCCGATTCGTTCCACATCCGCCAATCGTAGCCGCCCCGTCGCGCCGGAGGTGGGCGGAGGGCGGAATCTGCGGGGTGGGAGGGTGAGCCCGGCGGGGCGTCGGGAGCGCAGCCCGGTGTCAGTGGGTGCGGTGCTGGCCGCTGCGGTGGGCCTGGTGGTGGCGTGCGGCTGGCCCACGGCGGCCGCATGGGCCCAACCGGGCCGATCGCCCAGCCTGCCCGAGCCGGTGCGCCAAGCGCTGGTGAAGGCGCGTTTGCCGGTTGATGCCCTGGTGGTCGCCGCCGCGCCAGTGGACCCGCAGGCCCCGCTGGCGCTGCGGGTGGGGGCGGACAAACCGGTCAACCCCGCCTCGGTCATGAAGCTGGTGACCACTTACGCCGCCCTGGACCTGCTGGGCCCGCAGTTTGTGTGGCACACCCGCTTCTGGGTGGACGGTCCGGTGACCGACGGCCTGCTGCGCGGCAACCTGTACGTGCAAGGCGGGGGCGACCCCAAGTTTGTGATGGAGCGCATCACCGCCGCCCTGCAGCAGGTGCAGGACGCGGGCATCCGCGTCATCCATGGCGACCTGGTGCTGGACCAGTCGCTGTACCAGGTGCCGCCGGTGGACCCGTCGGCATTCGACGGCGAGCGGCTGCGCCCCTACAACGCCACGCCCGAGGCGCTGCTGGTCAACTTCAAGTCGGTCATCCTCAACTTTGAGCCCAGCGCCGCCGAGGGCGTGGCCCGCGTCAGCTTCGAGCCCCCGCTGGCCGGGGTGAAGGTGGATGCCACCGTGCCCTTGAGCTCCACCGCCTGCGGCGACTGGCGCAGCGCCCTGCAGGCCCGTTTCGACTCGCCCGAGGCCATCCGCTTTGCGGGCAGTTTCCCCGCCCGTTGCGGCCCGCAGACCTGGCCCGTGGCCTATGTGGACCCCGAGCGTTACGCCGCCAGGGCCCTGGAGGGGCTGTGGCGTGCCGGGGGTGGGTTGATGACCGGCAGCGTGCGTGCAGGCCCCGTGCCCGCCAGCGCCCGGTTGGTGGTCAACGCCCCTTCGCTGCCGTTGTCCGACATCGTGGCCGACGTCAACAAGTTCAGCAACAACGTGATGGCGCAGCAGGTGTTCCGGACGCTGGGCCGCGTGCCCGCCCAGGGCTTGGACCCCCAGGGCCAGGGCATCCAGGAGCTGAGCGGCCAGGGCTCGTTCGAGCGCTCAAGGGCGCGGGTGTTGCAGTGGTGGAAAGACCGC
>DASUON010000532.1:0-7460 GCA_036276615.1 Burkholderiaceae bacterium | reverse complement strand
TCAGCACCAGTTTCACCGGGTCCAGCACGGCCATGCCGCGGTGGGCTTTGTGTTCCAGGTCTTCGCGCAGGCAGCCTTCCAGGGTGCTGTAGTCAATCCAGCTGTCGGCCTTGGTCACGCCAATGCGTTCGGCAAACAGTTGAATGCTCTCGGGCGTGTAGCCGCGGCGGCGCAGCCCCACGATGGTGGGCATGCGTGGGTCGTCCCAGCCGCTCACCTTGCCTTCGGTCACCAGTTGGGCCAGCTTGCGTTTGCTGGTGATGACGTAGGTCAGGTTCAGCCGCGCAAACTCGTACTGGCGGGGCTGGGGGGTGTTGATCAGGCCGCCTTCGGCCAGGCGGTCCATCAGCCAGTCGTAAAACGGGCGTTGGTCTTCAAACTCCAGCGTGCAAATGCTGTGGGTGATGTTTTCCAGCGCGTCCTCAATGGGGTGCGCAAAGGTGTACATGGGGTAGATGCACCACTTGTCGCCCGTGTTGTGGTGGGTGGCGCGCCGAATGCGGTAAATGGCCGGGTCCCGCAGGTTGATGTTGGGGCTGGCCATGTCGATTTTTGCACGCAAAACCATAGCGCCATCGGCATGTTTACCAAGCGCCATCTCCCGAAAACGTTCCAAATTTTCGGCAGGGGTGCGGCTGCGGAAGGGGCTGTTTTTGCCGGGGGTGGCAAAGTCGCCGCGGTGGGCGCGCATTTCTTCGGGCGTTTGTTCGTCCACGTAGGCCAGGTCGCGCTCAATCAGGTGCTCGGCGGCGCGGTACATGAAGTCGAAGTAGTCGCTGGCGAAGTAGGCGGGCACCTGCTCGGCTTGGCTGGTGCTGCCGTTCCAGGTAAAGCCCAGCCAACGCACGGCGTCGGTGATGGAGTCCACAAACTCCTGGCTTTCCTTCTCGGGGTTGGTGTCGTCAAAGCGCAGGTGGCACACGCCGCCGTAGTCGCGCGCCAGGCCAAAGTTCAGGCAGATGCTTTTGGCGTGGCCCACGTGCAGGTAGCCGTTGGGTTCGGGCGGAAAACGGGTGCGGATCTTGGCCGGGTCCAGCGGGCCAGCGGCGTGGTGTGCGGCGTTGCCCGGGGTGCCTGCCCAGTGGCGCTGGGCGTGGGTGCCTTGGGCCAGGTCTTTTTCGATGATCTGGCGCAAGAAGTTGCTGACGTGGGGGGCGTTGGCGGTGTCCGCGGCGTTGTGGGGGGTGTTGGGGGCGCTCATGCAGGGATTTTAGGGCGCAGCCCTGCACGCTTGCGGGGCTGCGACCTACACTGTCGCCTCGCCTTGCGCGAGCCATTCACCCACCGCCCCCATGCACCCATCCACCCTTTCGTTGCACCCTCATGCCGAGCACATGGCTCGCCTGTACGAGCGGTGCCCGATGATGGTGAGCCTGTACGACCCGTCCGACATGCTGTGTTACGGCAACGCGGCGTTCTACAGCGCCCACGGGCTGGAGCCGGGCACCTTGCTGACGTGGTCCGACCTGATGCGCCACAACCACCGCCACCAGGTGGGCGCTGCCTTGCACGCCACCGACATCGAGGCGTGGCTGGTGTCCACCCGCACACGGCGTGGCAAGCTGCCGTTTCGCAGCTTCGAGGCCGATTTGCGCGATGGCCGCTGGATCTGCATGACCGAAACCATGGACGAGCAGGGCTGGATGCTGTGCATCGGCTTCGACATTTCGGAGCTGCGGGCGGGTGAACGCTCGCTGCGGCAGGCGCGTGACGGGGCCTTGCGTGCTGCCCAAGTGGATGTGCTCACCGGCATCAGCAACCGCGCCCATGTGTTGCAGCAGTTGGACACGCGGCTGGACCAGTTGCGCCAGCACGGCCAACCTTGCGGGCTGGTGCTGCTGGATTTGGACCATTTCAAACGCATCAACGACACCCACGGCCACATGGGCGGCGATTTGGTGCTGACGGCGTTTGCCCGCCTGGTGGAAGCCACGCTGCGCCGCGACGACGGTTTTGGCCGCCTGGGGGGCGAGGAGTTCATGCTGCTGTTGCCCAACGTCACGCCGCAGGCCCTGGCCTTGGCGGTGGGCCGGGTGTTGAGCAAGGTGGCGGCGGCCCAGCCCTTGTCGGAGGTGCCGGATTTCCGCTTCACCTGCTCGGCCGGGGTGGCCATGCTCGACCCGGCGCTGGACGCCGTGCACAACATGCGCCGGGCCGACATGGCCTTGTACGCGGCCAAGGCCCGCGGGCGCAACCAGTGGGTGTGGGCCGACGACGCGGCTTGAGCGGCCCGGGCCGCCGGGTCAGCCGCGGCGGGTGGCCGCCAGACCGCGGGCCATGCGGGCCATGCGGGCCACCAGCCGGGCGGCCACGCGGGCGGTGAGCTGGTCGCGGTCCAGCGTGGGGTTGAGTTCGGCCACGTCGCACAAGGCCACCTTGCCGTGGCGCACGATGCCGTCGATCAAGGTTTCCACCACCGTCAGCGGCACGCCCAGCGCCGAGGGGGCCGACACGCCCGGGGCCTGGCCGCCGGGCAGCACGTCCAGGCACACGGTGAGGTAGACGGCGTCGGCCTGGTCCAGGTCGGCTTGCAAGGCGTGCAGGGCGGCATGGGCGTCGGCGGGGGTTTGCAGGGCTTCGTCCAGCCAGTGGCGCACGCCCATGCGCTCGGCCCGCTCAAACAGGGCCTGGGTGTTGCCAAAGCGGCTGATGCCCAGCACGCGGTACACAAAGGGGCGTTGGTGGGCGGCGCACCAGTCGTGCACCTGCCGGAACGGCGTGCCGGAGTTGGCCTGGGCGGCTTCGCGCAGGTCAAAGTGGGCGTCCAGGTTGATCACCAGCACCCGTTGCCACTCGGGGTGGGCCTGCACAAGCCCTTGGAAGCTGCCCCAGGCCACCTCGTGCCCGCCGCCCAGCACCACGGGCAGGCTGCCTTGGCGCAGCACCTGGGCCACGCGCTGGGCCAGCGCGGCCTGGGCGTGGGCCAAGGGGTCAAACGGTGGGTCAAACGCAGGGTCGGCCTGGGTGGGGGCGAGCACATCACCACCGTCGTGCAGCGGGGGCTCGCCCAGCACGGGCAGGTTGGTCAGCATGTGGCGAATGGCCTGCGGGCCTTGCGCGGCCCCGGGGCGGCCACCGTTGCGGCGCACGCCTTCGTCCACCGCAAAACCCAGCAGCGTGACGCCGCCCTGGGTTTGGGGCGTGAAGGGCTGCATGTGCTGGTGCCAGCGCGGGGTGGGGCCACTGTCTTCATGGTCCACGCGGCCTTGCCAGACGAAGGGGATGGGTGGGGTGGGGGTGTTCATGCGCGTTCCTCTCCGGCCACCACCACCCGCAGGCAGGGGTTGTGGCCCAGCCAGTAGGCCAGTTCGTGGGGGTGGTTGAGTTGCCAAACGGCCATGTCGGCGCGTTGGCCGGGGGCCAGGCGGCCCCGGTCGGTCAGGCCCAGGGCGCGGGCGGCGTGCACGGTGACGCCTTGCACGGCCTCCAGCGGCGTCAGGCGGAACAGGGTGCAGGCCATGTTGACCATGAGCAGCAGCGACAGCGCGGGCGAGGTGCCGGGGTTGTGGTCGGTGGACACGGCCAGGGGCACGCCCGCGTCGCGCAGCGCCTGGATGGGGGGCAGGTGGGTGTCGCGCAGCGTGTAGTAGGCCCCGGGCAGCAGCACGGCCACGGAGCCCGCGGCGGCCATGGCGGCCACGCCTGCGGGGCTGAGGTGCTCCAGGTGGTCGCACGACAAGGCCCCGAAGCGGGCGGCCAGCGCGGCCCCTTCCTGGTTGCTGAGCTGTTCGGCATGCAGCTTCACGGGCAAGCCCAGGGCCTGCGCCGCTTCGAACACGCGCTGGGTTTGCGCGGGGCTGAAGCCGATGGTTTCGCAAAACGCATCCACCGCGTCCACCAGTCCTTGGGCGTGGAGCTGGGGCAGCCACTCACACACGGCCTGGATGTAGGCGTCGCGTGGGTCCGCGACATCCCCAGCCGGGGCGCTGTACTCGGGCGGCAGGGCGTGGGCGGCCAGGCAGGTGGTGCGCACGCTCACGCGGTGGTGCTGGGCCAGGGCGCGGGCCACGCGCAGGCAGCGGGCCTCGGCCTCCAGGCTGAGGCCGTAGCCGGATTTGATTTCCACCGTGGTCACGCCCTCGGCCAGCAGGGCTTGCAGGCGGCGGCTGGCCAGGGTCAGCAGCTCGGCCTCGGTGGCTTGGCGGGTGGCCTGCACGGTGGAGCGGATGCCGCCCCCGGCCTGGGCAATGGCCTCGTAGCTCAGGCCACGCAGCCGCATGTCGAACTCGGCGGCGCGGTCGCCGCCGTACACCAGGTGGGTGTGGCAGTCCACCAGGCCGGGGGTGAGCAGGGCACCGCCCAGGTCCACCTCGTGCTGCACGGGGGGCAGGGCGGGCAGGGCCAGGGGCAGGTCGGCTTCAGGGCCCACCCAGGCGATGGTGTCGCCTTGGGTGAACACCGCGCCGTGCGGAATCAGGCCCCAGCCGTCGTCCGGGGCCGTGCCAGCCGCGCCCGCGCACAGGGTGGCCACGCGGGCGTTGTGCCACAGGGTGGTGGGCGGGGGGCGCATCAGGTCCACAGGCCTTGCAGCGTGGCGTCCAGGCCTTGGCTGGCGGCACCCTGCATCACCAGCTGTTTGGCGGCTTCGATGTCGGGGGCAAACAGGCGGTCCTGGTCGTAAAACGCCACCTGGTTGCGCAGCTTGGCGTGGGTGGCCTCCAGCACGGTGCTGGTGCGCAGCGGGCGGTGGAAGTCCACGCCCTGCGCGGCGGCCAGCCATTCAATGCCCAGGATGGTGGCGGTGTTGTCGGCCATGTCGGCCAGGCGGCGGCCGGCGTAGGTGGCCATGCTGACGTGGTCTTCCTGGTTGGCGCTGGTGGGCAGGCTGTCCACACTGGCGGGGTGGGCGTGCGATTTGTTCTCAGACGCCAAGGCCGCCGCGGTCACATGCGCAATCATGAAACCGCTGTTCAGCCCCGGGTTGTTCACCAGGAAGGGCGGCAGGCCCGAAATGCTGCTGTCGATCAGCAGGGCAATGCGGCGCTCGGAAATAGCCCCAATTTCGCTGATGGCCAGGGCCAGGGTGTCGGCGGCAAAGGCCACGGGCTCGGCGTGGAAGTTGCCACCCGAGAGCACCTCGCCCGTGTCGGTGAACACCAGCGGGTTGTCGGTGACGGCGTTGGCCTCGGTCAGCAGGGTGCGGGCGGCGTTGGCGATGATGTCGCGGCATGCGCCCATCACCTGCGGCTGGCAGCGCAGGCTGTAGGGGTCTTGCACACGTTCGTCGTGCTCCAGGTGCGACAGGCGGATGGCGCTGCCCGCCAGCAGGGCGCGGGTGGCGGCGGCCACGGCCATCTGGCCGGGTTGGCCGCGCACGGCGTGGATGCGCGGGTCAAACGGCGCGTCGCTGCCCTTGGCGGCGTCCACACACAGGGCGCCAATGACGGTGCCGGCTTCCAGCAGCCGCTCGGCCATGAACAGGCCGTGCAGCGCCAGCGCGGTGGACACCTGCGTGCCGTTGATGAGGGCCAGCCCTTCCTTGGCCGCCAGGTTGATGGGGGTGATGCCCGCTGCGTGCAGGGCGGCCTTGGCGTCTTGCGTGACGCCGTTCACGCGCACCGGGCCTTCGCCCATGAGGGCCAGCGTCATGTGCGACAGCGGGGCCAGGTCACCCGAAGCCCCCACCGAGCCCTTGACCGGAATGACCGGCACGATGCCCGCGTTCAGCAGGGCCAGCAGCGTGTCCACCACCACCGGGCGCACGCCGGAATAACCGCGGGCCAGGCTGGCGGCTCTCATGAGCATGACCAGGCGCACGGTGGCGTCGCTCATGGGTTCGCCCGTGCCGACCGAGTGCGACAGGATGAGGTTGCGTTGCAGCTGCTCCAGCTGCGCGTCGGGGATGCGGGTTTTGGCGAGTTTGCCAAAGCCGGTGTTGATGCCGTAGGCGGCGTCGCCCTTGGCCACGATGCCGTGGATGGTGGCGGCAGACTCGGCAATGGCGGCCTGGGCCTCGGGCGTGAGTTGCACGGCCACGGGGGCTTGCCACACGCGGCGCAGGTCGGCCAGCGTCATGTGGCCGGGGTGCAGGGTGAAGGGGGTGGGGCTCATGGGGGGCGCTTTCATGCAGCAATCATGGGCAGTTTCAGCCCGAAATTCTGGGCCGTGGTCACGGCCAGTTCGTATCCGGCATCGGCATGGCGCATGACGCCGCTGCCGCAGTCGTTCACCAGCACGCGGGCCAGGCGCTCGGCGGCGGCATCGGTGCCGTCGGCCACGATGACCATGCCCGAGTGTTGCGAATAACCCATGCCCACGCCGCCGCCATGGTGCAGGCTGACCCAGGTGGCACCGCCTGCGGTGTTGAGCAGGGCGTTGAGCAGCGGCCAGTCGCTCACGGCGTCGGTGCCGTCGCGCATGCCTTCGGTCTCGCGGTTGGGGCTGGCCACGCTGCCGGTGTCCAGGTGGTCGCGGCCAATGACGATGGGGGCCTTGAGTTCACCGCGCTTCACCATCTCGTTGAAGGCCAAACCCGCCAGGTGGCGCTCACCCAGGCCCAGCCAGCAGATGCGTGCGGGCAGACCCTGGAAGCTGATGCGCTCCCGTGCCATGTCCAGCCAGCGGTGGGTGTGGTGGTTGTGGGGAAACAGCTCTTTGATCTTGGCGTCAGTCTTGTAGATGTCCTCGGGGTCACCGGACAGCGCCACCCAGCGGAACGGGCCTTTGCCCTCGCAGAACAGGGGGCGGATGTAGGCGGGCACAAAGCCGGGGAAGTCAAAGGCGTTTTTCACACCCTCGTCAAACGCCACCTGGCGGATGTTGTTGCCGTAGTCCACCGTGGGCACGCCCATGGCGTGGAAGTCCAGCATGGCCTGCACGTGCACGGCGCAGCTGTGGGCGGCAGCGGCTTTCAGGGCGGCGTGCTGGCTGGGGTCTTGCTGCGCGGCTTTCCACTGCGCCACGGTCCAGCCCAGGGGCAGGTAGCCGTGGATGAGGTCGTGGGCCGAGGTCTGGTCGGTCACGATGTCGGGGCGCAGGCCACCCGCCTTGGCGCGTTTCACCAATTCGGGCAGCACCTCGGCGGCGTTGCCCAGCAGGGCGATGGAGACGGCCTCTTTCTTGCCGGTGTGCTCCTTGATCAGCTCGATGGCGTGGTCAATGTCCCGTGCCTGCTTGTCCACGTAGCGCGTGCGCAGGCGAAAGTCGATGCTGCTTTGCTGGCACTCGATGTTGAGCGACACGGCCCCGGCCAGCGTGGCGGCCAGAGGCTGGGCACCGCCCATGCCGCCCAGGCCCGCGGTGAGGATCCAACGGCCCGCCAGGCTGTTGCCGTAGTGCTGGCGGCCCGCTTCCACAAAGGTTTCGAACGTGCCTTGCACGATGCCTTGGCTGCCGATGTAGATCCAGCTGCCCGCCGTCATCTGGCCGTACATGAACAGGCCCTTGCGGTCCAGCTCGTTGAAGTGTTCCCAGTTGGCCCACTTGGGCACCAGGTTGCTGTTGGCCAGCAGCACGCGCGG
>DASUON010000531.1:0-11499 GCA_036276615.1 Burkholderiaceae bacterium | reverse complement strand
CTGAACCAGGTGCTGTGCGTCAACTCGGGCGCCCCCGTGCCCCGGCGCTGAGCCACCTGAGTGCGCCGGGGGCATTCCAGTCCCCGGCGCAGCAAAAAGCCCGCTTGCAGCGGGCTTTTTCATTACTCACAAATTTATAGCATCTTACGCTTATAGATAAAGCGCCAGATGCCATTTTTGCCCACAGTCCTCATCCTCCATGCAAGGGGCTGAAGAACCGCCGAGGGGCGTCAAACGTTGAACAGGAAGTTGAGCACATCGCCATCCTTGACGACGTATTCCTTGCCTTCGGCGCGCATCTTGCCCGCGTCCTTGGCACCCTGCTCACCCTTGTAGGTGATGAAGTCGTCAAACGCGATGGTCTGGGCACGGATGAAGCCGCGCTCGAAGTCGCCGTGGATCACACCCGCCGCCTTGGGCGCGGTGTCGCCGATGTGGATGGTCCAGGCGCGCACTTCCTTCACCCCGGCGGTGAAGTAGGTTTGCAGGCCCAGCAGCTTGAACCCGGCGCGGATCAGGCGGTTCAGGCCCGGCTCGTCCTGGCCCAGCTCCTTCAGGAACTCCAGCCGGTCGGCGTCGTCCATTTCGCTCAGTTCGGCCTCGATCTTGGCGCAAATGGCCACCACCGGGGCGTTCTGGCCCTCGGCGTACGCCTTGAGCTTGTCGAGCAGCGGGTTGTTCTCGAAACCGTCTTCACTGACGTTGCCCACGAACATGGCGGGCTTGGCGGTGATGAGGCACAGGGGCTTGAGCAGCACCTTGTCCTGGTCGCTCAGGTCCAGCGTGCGCACGGGTTTGCCTTCGTTCAGCACGGCCTGCACCTTGGTGAGGATCTGCACCAGGGCGGCGGCTTCCTTGTCGTTGCCACTCTTGGCGGCCTTGGTGTAGCGCTGCAGGCTTTTGTCCACCGTGCCCAGGTCGGCCAGGCACAGCTCGGTCTGAATGACTTCGATGTCGGCAATCGGGTCCACCCGACCGGCCACGTGGATGACGTTGTCGTCCTCGAAGCAGCGCACCACGTTGACGATGGCGTCGGTCTCACGGATGTGGGCCAGGAACTGGTTGCCCAGTCCCTCACCCTGGCTGGCCCCGGCCACCAGGCCGGCAATGTCCACAAACTCGACGATGGCCGGCACGATGCGCTCGGGCTTGATGATGTCGGCCAGTTGGTCCAGCCGCGGATCGGGCACTTCCACCACGCCCACGTTGGGCTCGATGGTGCAGAAGGGGTAGTTCTCAGCCGCGATGCCCGCTTTGGTCAGCGCGTTGAACAGGGTGCTTTTGCCGACGTTGGGCAGGCCAACGATGCCGCATTTCAAACTCATGGAAGGTCCTTAGAGGGGGGGCCACCCACGAAGCAAGCCCAACGGCACATGCACGGCAACCCAGGAAAATGGGGGCCGATTGTACCGAGGGGCTGGGTGCAGTCCCGTTACAGCTTGGCACAACTGCGCCGCGCACCAAGTCGTCAGACCCCTCATCCCTCGAAATAATGAACACCAACATTCATTCCAAGAGGAGTCCTTGACCATGAACCCGAAAGCAACCCTGTCCAAACTGCTGATCGCCGCCATCGTCCTGCCGTCCATGGTGGCGTGCTCCAACCTGTCCCACCGCCAACAAAATGCGGCCATCGGCGCGGGCGTGGGGGCTGTGGCAGGCTCTGTCCTTACCGGCGGCAGCACCGTGGGCACGCTGGGCGGCGCGGCCATTGGCGGCGTGATCGGCCACGGGGTGGACGGTGGCGGCAAAAAGAAATGCACCAACCCCCGTGGTTGCCCTTGAAATCAGCCCCGCCACCACGACGTGCTGGGCCGGGGCCACGGCAAGTGCCCCGGCAAACCGACAGGTGAAAGGCTGAATCCATGACCCGTTTTGCGTTGGCCCCTGTGCGCATGGGGCTGCTGGCCGTGCTGCTGAGTGCATCGGCATGGGCCTTGGCCCTGCCTGCCCCCAAAGACATCGAGGCTTCCGTGCAGTCGGGCAACCTGAGCCAGGCTGAGCAGCAACTGCGGGAGGTGCTGGCCGTCAAACCCACCAGCGCCCGGGCCCACTACGAACTGGGGCAGGTTCTGGCCCGCGAGGGCCGTTACGCACAAGCGCTGGAGTCCCTGCAACAGGCCCAGCGGCTGGATTCGTCGCTCAAGTTTGCGTCCAGCAAACAACAGTTCAACAGCCTGCTGAAGACCGTGGAGGCCAAGGCCAGCGCCGCCAACCTGTCCGCCCCAGCGGCCTCAACGACCACGGCGGACCGAAGCCACGCCACGGTCACGCCTTCGACGGCCCCCAGCCCGGCACACCCCTCAGTCGCCCCGTCAGCCCCGGCCTCGGGCATGCCGTGGTCCCTGATGTTGGGGTTGGGCGGGCTGGCCGCGGTGGTGTGGTGGCTGATGGGGCGACGCAGCACCCCAACCGCCGCCAGCAGTGCCCCCTACACCCCAAGTTCTCCCTATTCGCCTTACGGCGGCGTGCCTCCTGCGGCCACCAGCGGTGCGGGGTCCATGGCCAAAGGTGCCGTGCTGGGGGGATTGGCAGGCATGGCCGCGGGTTATGCGCTGTCCAAGGCCTTGGAAGACGAGCATCCGTCCTCATCCTCCCGGGAACCCAGCGGCACCACCAGCACCACCAGCCACGGCGGTGGCGACTACATCCCTTTTGACAACACCCCCAGCAACGACTTGGGCAGCTTCGACGCAGGCCAAGGTGACAGCTGGGACAGCGCCTCCAGCGGCGGATCGGACGAGTGGTGACATGAGCGCCATTGGCAACTTCTTGTGGTTTGTTCTGGGCGGTGCCGTCATGGGCCTGGGCTGGTGGCTGGCGGGTCTGATCTGCGCCATCACTGTCATCGGTCTGCCCTGGGCCAGGGCGTGTTTTGTCATCGGGCAGTTCGCCTTCTTCCCCTTTGGGCGGGAAGCGATCGCCCGCAATGACTTGTCGGGCCGCGACGACATCGGCACCGGTGCCTGGGGCACCGTGGGCAATGTGCTGTGGTTTCTGGCGGTCGGCATCTGGCTGGTGTTCGGACACCTGGTGGCCGCCGTGGGGTGTTTTGTCACCCTCATCGGCATCCCCTTCGGCATCCAGCACCTCAAACTGGCCGGACTGGCGCTGGCCCCCATCGGCAAGACCATCGTGACCCGCGACGAGGCCGCCGCTGCGCGGCTGCTGTCGGCCCAGCTTGAAGTGGCCAAACGCCGCAGCTGAAGCGCCACGACCGCCTGGAACCTAGAATCCGGGCATGAGCCAGAACTTTGATGTGTGCATCCGCGGCAGCGGCATCGTGGGCAGCACGCTGGCCCTGCTGCTGGCCCAACAGCGCCTGCGCGTGGCGTTGGTGTCCCCCGCAGGCCAACAGGTCTCCCCGGGGCCGGATGGCCATGCCGATGTGCGGGCCTATGCCCTCAACAGCGCCTCCCGCCAGTTGCTGACGTCGTTGCGTGTCTGGCCCGACACCGACGCCAACCCACCCGCGACCACCCCTGTCACCCGCATGGAAGTGCAGGGCGACCATGGCGGCGCCCTGGCCTTTGACGCCACCCAAGTGGGCACCGACGCCTTGAACTGGATCGTGGACGTGCCGGCGCTGGAACACCGCTTGGCCGACGCGTTGCGCTACCAGGCGCAGGTGGAGCGTTTCACCGCCGACCAGCCGTTGCCCGACACCAAACTGACCGTCGTGTGTGAAGGCCGACGCAGCGCCACCCGCACCGAGTGGGGGCTGGACTACCGCGTCAACACCTACCCCCACCATGCCCTCGCCGCCCGCCTGGACCTGGGTCAGCCCCACGGGGGCGTGGCCCGTCAGTGGTTCAGCGGCCAGGACATCGTGGCATGGCTGCCCTTGGGCGGTGCCGCAGGCACCCAGGTAGCGCTGGTGTGGTCCACCACCATCGAACGGGTGCGGCATGTGCTGACGCTGGATGCCGAAGCCTTTCTGTCCGAGCTCCGTCCCCTGTGTGGCCCTGAGCCCCGCACCTTGACCCTCACCCACCCGCCACAATCGTGGCCGCTGGAGCTGTCACAGGCTTCGCCCTGGGTCAGCCCCGGCCTCGCCCTGGCGGGCGACGCCGCCCACGCCATGCACCCCCTGGCCGGGCAAGGGCTGAACGTCGGGCTGGGCGATGCTGCCGAACTGGCCGGGGTGTTGCAGGCGCGAGAGTACTGGCGCGACATTGGCGATCTTCGGCTGCTGCGCCGTTACGAGCGCGCCCGCAAGGCGGCGTTTGCCGCCATGGGTGGAGTCACCGACAGCCTGTTCACGCTGTTCAACACCGCGACACCCAGCGTGCAGAACCTGCGAAACTGGGGCCTGACCGGGGTGGACCGGCTGCCTCCCCTCAAGCGCTGGCTGGCCCAGCAGGCCATGCGCTGAAGCCGCCTGGCTGAACTTTTCGGGGCCACCCCACCCCAACCCTCCATTCTTTTTTTCACCCGGACCTTCATGCACACCCTGCTCGCCCGCATCCGATCCGCCGCCCTGTGGGGTGCCGCACTCACCGCTTTGTGCCTGCATGGCACGGTGTCGGCCCAGGAGGCCAACATCCGCAAGAACCTGACCGAGCGTTTGCCCAACTTCCCCAAAATTGAAGAAGTCACCAAGACCCCCATGGACGGGCTGTACGAGATCCGGGTCAATGGTTCCGAAATCCTCTACACCGACGCCGACGGCAACTTCCTGATCCAGGGCTCGCTGATCGACACCCAGGCCAAGGTCAACCTGACCGAGGCCCGCGTGGACAAGCTGACGGCCATCCCGTTCAAGGACCTGCCATTCAAGGACTCCTTCACCATCGTCAAGGGCAATGGCAAGCGCAAGCTGGCGGTGTTCGAAGACCCCAACTGCGGCTACTGCAAACGGTTTGAACGCGACCTGGCCAAACTCGACAACGTCACGGTCCATGTGTTCCTGTACCCCATCCTGAGCAAAGACTCCGGCGAAAAATCCAAGGCCGTGTGGTGCGCCAAGGACAAGGCCAAAACCTTCACCGACTGGATGGTGAAAGACATCCCCATCCCCGCGGCCACTTGCGACAGCGCCGCCGTGGACCGCAATTTTGAATTTGGCAAAAAGAACCGCATCACCGGCACCCCCACCATGTTTTTCGTGGATGGCACGCGGGTGCCCGGGGCCATTCCGCCCGAGCGCATCGAAAAATTGCTGGCCGACGCCAAGCAGCCCTGATCCCCTGCGGGCGCGGGCCTTGTCCGCTTTGGCGACAATCCAGGCATGACACCACCGCTGCCCGCCTCTCCCTCGCCCGCCCACACACCCCCCATTCCCCAGCTGATCCGCACCCTGGGCCACGCCGGGCTGGTCCCGTTCATCGGACTGGCGCTGCTGGCCTGGGTGGTCAACGAGCAGGCGCTGCCCTACGTCGCCCTCATCCTGGTGGCCTATGCGGCACTGATCGCGTCCTTCCTGGGAGGCATCCATTGGGGGGTGGCCTGGCTCAATGACATGGGGGCCACCCATGTCCCGGTGAGCGATGCCGCCGCCGCCCAGCACCTCAAATGGGGCGTGGCGCCAGCCTTGCTGGCCTGGCCCGGCATCCTGATGCCGGCTTATGCCGCCCTGCCCTGGCTGGGCACGTTGCTGGTGGTCTGCTACCTGGTGGACCGTCGGCTGTATGCCTCGGCCGGCTTGACCCATTGGCTCAACCTGCGCTTTCGCCTGTCAGCCGGTGCCGCCCTGTGCTGTTTTCTCGCGGCGGGGGCGGTATGACGCACTACCGCGTTGAACCCCTGGACCTGCACGCCCACCTGTACCGGGTGACGCTGACGGTGCAACCCCATGCCCCCGAGCTGTTGCTGTCGCTGCCCGTGTGGATTCCAGGCAGCTACCTGGTGCGTGAATTCGCCCAGCACCTGCAATCCCTGCGGGCTGAAGCTGCGGGTCGCCCGGTGCCGGTGCGCCAACTCGACAAGCACCGCTGGCAAGTGGACGGCCTGGCCTGCGGCCCCCAGGCCCCGGCGCTGGTGGTGACGTGCGAGGTCTACGCCTTCGACCCCTCGGTCCGCACCGCGTGGCTGGACAGCCAGCGGGGCTTCTTCAACGGCACCAGCCTGTGCCTGCGGGTGGTGGGCCAGGAGCACGCCCCCCAGCGCATCACCGTCGTGCCCCCTTGCCCCGAGACCTGGCCCCACACCCCATCATGGCAACTGGCCACGGGGCTGGACCCGGTGGAGGTGAATGCCCAGGGTTTTGGCACCTACTGCGCCCCCGACTACGTCACCCTGGTTGATGCCCCGGTGGAGATGGGCGCGTTCTGGAGCGGCCAATTCGAGGTGCGGGGCGTGCCCCACCGCTTTGTGGTTCAAGGAGCCCCCGCGGGTTTCGACGGCGACCGGCTGCTGGCCGACACCCAGCGCATCTGCGAAGCCGAAATGGCGTTCTGGCACGGTGCAGACGGTGTGCCGCCATTCAGCCGTTATGTGTTCATGCTCAACGCCACCCACGACGGTTATGGCGGCCTGGAACACCTGAACTCCACCGCCCTGATTGCCCCGCGTGGTGACCTGCCGCTGCGCCCACGACCCGGCGTCACCCCATCCGCGCTCACCGCGACCGACGGCTACACCGGCCTGCTGGGGCTCATCAGCCACGAGTACTTCCACACCTGGAACGTCAAGCGCCTGCGCCCGTCGGAACTCACCCAGCCCGACCTGGACCGTGAAAACTTCACCGAGCTGCTGTGGTGGTTCGAAGGGTTCACCAGCCATTACGACGACCTGTTCCTGCTGCGGGCCGGGCTGATCGACACGCCCACCTACCTTCAGCTGGTGGCCAAGACCCTCCACCAGGTGGCCCAGACGCCCGGGCGGCACCTCCACAGCGTGGCCCAGGCCAGCTTCGAAGCCTGGACCAAGTACTACCGGGTGCAGGAAAACACCCCCAACGCCACCGTCAGCTACTACACCAAGGGGGCGCTGGTGGGTCTGTGCCTGGATCTCACCCTGCGCCAGCACGGCACCAGCCTGGACCACGCCATGCGTGCCCTGTGGCAACGCAGTGGGGGCGGCCCCATCACCGAAGCCGACATCCGGGCCGAACTGGCCACGCTGGCGGGCCGGTCCCTGGATGCCGAACTGGACACCTGGGTGCACGGCACCGCCGATCTGCCCGTGCTGGAGCTGCTGGAACAGGCGGGTCTGACCCTCACCGCCGAGCCTGCGCCCCTGGCGCAACGCCTGGGCCTGCGGGTCTCGGAAACGCAGGGCGTGGTGTTGCGCAACGTGCTCCGGGGCGGCCTGGCGGAACAGGCGGGCATGGCCGCGGGGGATGAATGGCTGGCCATCCAAACCCCCGAGGGCAGCACCTGGCGGGTGCTGAAGCTGGACGACCTGCCCGTGTTGCTGCGTGAACCCGGCCCCGTCACCGCCTGGGTGAGCCGGGACCGCCGCATCCTCTCCTGCACACTGCAATGGCCCGGTTTGCCGCCAGCGTCGGTGTCACCCCAACAGGTGTGGACCGGTGACGCCACGTTGAAACTCGCCCCCCCCGCCTCGACGCCCGACGGGGCGCCAACGTGGCCACACGCCCGGGCCTGACGCCTGCATGCCCGCACCCAAACGCATCGGCCTGGTGTTGGGGGTGACGCTGGCGCACCTGCTGGCGTTGGACGCCTGGGTGCGCTGGCAGACCCAGCAGAGTGTGCTGGCGGACATGGACACCCCCGTGTTCAACCCAACGACCTCCCTGACGGCGTTGCCACGCCAGGCACTGGACGGCACCAATCCCTTGGAGCCGGGGACCGCCCCTCCCTCAACCGTGGGGCAGGTGGTGCAGGCCAGGCAAGTACCCGCCCGTGTCCCACGTGGGGTGGACCGCCCTTCCCGCCCGGCACCTCACCCCAAGCCCGCCCCCAAGAGGGACCCAGGCGGTTCGCCCCCTGCCCCCTCCGAGGCCACGTCAGCCCCACAAGACACCACACCCGTTGAGGCCACCACACCGCCACGGGACATCCCCGCGGCCACCCCCCTCCCGACACCGGTGGCCGCCACGCCACCCGAAGCGCCACCGGTGGCCAGCACCGCCCCCACCGAGGCAGCGGTCAGCGCCTCCGCCGGGGCGGGTGACCCCGGCCCCCAAGACGACCCCAGCCGCTGGCTGAACGCCTGGCCCCGCAACACCCGCCTCAGCTACCGACTGCGCGGGTACTTCCGGGGTGACTTTCACGGAACCGCCAACGTGCAGTGGCAACGGGCGCAAACCCGTTACCAGGCCCAAGTCAACCTCAACGTCGCCCTGCTGCTCAGCATGAGCCTGACCAGCCAGGGGCGCATCCTCCCCTCCCAGCTGTGGCCCGAGGTGTACGAAGAAGACCGCCGCGGCAAGAAACGCGGCGTGCGCTTTGGCGACCAACTGGTGGCGCTGAACAACGGCGATTCGGTCCCCCGCCCCGCCGGGTTGCAAGACACCGCCAGCCAGTTCGTGCAGTTGGCCCAGGACTTCTCCACCGGGCGCGTCAAGCTGGCGGTGGGCCATGTGGTCCCGGTGATGCTGGGCCGCCCGGGTGGCGTGGACGAATGGCGTTACGAGGTGGTGGCCCTGGACACCGTCCAAACCTCCCTGGGCGCCCTGCCCGCCTACCACCTGCGCCCCCAACCGCTGGCCAACCCGCGGGGCCCGGTCAGTGCCGAGATCTGGGTGGCCCCCGCACTGCAACACCTGCCCGTGCGCATCCGGCTCACCCTCAACCCGGAAACCTGGATGGACCTGACGCTGGAACAGGTGCAGCAGGCTGGTTTAGACTGATCGGCGATTTACGTTAACGTCAACCAGGAGCCCCCCGCATGTCGTTCGAACTCATCACCGTCCGCACCGAAGGCCGTGTGGGCATCGTCACCCTCAACCGCCCCAAACAGCTCAACGCGCTCAACGACGCGCTGATGAACGAACTGGGCCAGGCGCTCAAGGCCTTTGACGCCGACGCCGACATCGGCTGCATGGTCCTCACCGGCAGCGAAAAGGCCTTTGCCGCAGGTGCCGACATCGGGGCCATGGCCAGCTACAGCTTTGCCGACGTCTACAAGGGCGACTACATCACCCGCAACTGGGAAACCATCCGCTCCATCCGCAAACCGGTGATTGCCGCGGTGGCCGGTTTTGCACTGGGCGGCGGCTGCGAGCTGGCCATGATGTGCGACTTCATCATTGCCGCCGACAACGCCAAGTTCGGGCAACCCGAGATCAAGCTGGGCATCATCCCCGGCGCGGGCGGCACCCAGCGCCTGCCGCGCGCCGTGGGCAAGGCCAAGGCCATGGACCTGGCCCTCACCGGTCGCATGATGGACGCCACCGAAGCCGAGCGCTCCGGGCTGGTCAGCCGCGTGGTGCCGCTGGACAAGCTGATGGACGAGGCCCTGGGCGCCGCCCTGCAAATCTGCGAGTTTTCGCAGATCGCCGTCATGGCGGCCAAGGAATCGGTGAACCGCGCTTTCGAAGGCACGCTGTCCGATGGCGTGATGTTCGAACGCCGCATGTTCCATGCCCTGTTTGCCACCGCCGACCAGAAGGAAGGCATGGACGCCTTCGTGAACAAGCGCAAGGCCAACTTCACCCACCAGTGAGTGACGCCTTGCAACAGACCCGAAAAAATGGTCTATAATGCAGGGCTTTCGGCGATATAGCTCAGTTGGTTAGAGCGCAGCATTCATAATGCTGATGTCCCAGGTTCGAGTCCCGGTATCGCCACCAGAATTCTTCCCACAATCCGCAAAGCCCCAAGCTCAACCCTTGGGGCTTTGTTGTCTTCAGCCTCTGGACACACACCATGAACCGCTGGACCCGGCCTGCCGCCCCTGGCACCTCGCCAAACTCCCTCTCCCTCGTGGGCCGCAAGGCCATGACCCTCGCCAACCGGTGGGCCGTTCTGTGCATCGGCGCCAGCCTGCTTGGTGCCAGTGTGCAGGCGCAGGTCAACTTCAAGGCCTCTCAGTTTGCGGGGCAACCCAACGGCACCCCCCGCAGCTTTCCCGCCCAGGCCCGGCGGGGGGCCATGGAGGTGATCGACGTCCACCAGGTCAAGATGAACGGCGCCCTGGTGCGGCTGTCCCCCGGCTCGCGCATCCACAGCATCACCAACGCGCTGGTGACCAGCGGCAGCCTGGTGGGCCAGACCGTGCTGGTGAACTACACGCTGGATGTGATGGGGCAACCCCATGAAATCTGGGTCCTCACCGAGCGCGAAGCCGCCGAAAAGCGCCCCGGCGCCGAGGGCGTGACGACCACCAACATCGTCACCGAAGTCCCGCGCTGAGCGCGGCGGGCCGCCGGGTGTTGGCCACCCCACGGTCAAATTGAGCATCAAAAACACCTCCAGCGCTTGATGTAAAAGCGCAACCAGCTCTCATTTTTGACATGACGAAAAAAGTTTTCATCAAGACCTTTGGCTGCCAGATGAACGAGTACGACTCGGACAAGATGGCCGACGTGCTGGGTGCCGCCCAAGGCTACGAACCCACCGACGACCCCGAGCAGGCCGACCTCATCCTGTTCAACACCTGCTCGGTGCGGGAAAAGGCGCAGGAGAAGGTGTTTTCCGACCTGGGCCGCGTCAAGCACCTCAAGAAAAAGGGCGTGCTCATTGGCGTGGGCGGTTGTGTGGCCAGCCAGGAAGGCGCGGCCATCATCGAGCGTGCGCCCTATGTGGACGTGGTGTTCGGCCCCCAGACCCTGCACCGCCTGCCCGAAATGCTCAAGGCCCGCGAACGCCAGGCCCGGCCGCAGGTGGACATCAGCTTCCCCGAGATTGAAAAGTTCGACCACCTGCCCCCGGCGCGGGTGGAAGGGGCCAGCGCCTTTGTGTCCATCATGGAAGGCTGCTCCAAATACTGCAGCTACTGCGTGGTGCCCTACACCCGCGGCGAAGAGGTCAGCCGCCCGTTTGAAGACGTGCTGGTGGAGGTGGCCGGGCTGGCCGAGCAGGGCGTGAAAGAGGTCAACCTGCTGGGCCAGAACGTCAACGCCTACCGCGGCAAGATGGGGGACACGGACGAGATCGCCGACTTTGCCCTGCTGCTGGAGTACGTGGCCGACATCCCCGGCATCGAACGCATCCGCTACACCACCAGCCACCCCAACGAGTTCACCCAGCGCCTGATCGACGCCTACGGCAAAATCCCGCAGCTGGTGAGCCACCTGCACCTGCCGGTGCAGCACGGTTCCGACAAGATCCTGATGGCCATGAAGCGCGGCTACACCGCGCTGGAATACAAAAGCACCATCCGCAAGCTGCGCGCCGTGCGGCCCGACATCAGCCTGTCCAGCGACTTCATCGTGGGCTTCCCCGGCGAGACCGACGACGACTTCGCCAAGATGATGAAGCTCATCGACGACGTGGGTTTTGACGCCTCGTTCAGCTTCATCTTCAGCCCCCGCCCGGGCACCCCCGCCGCCAACCTGGCCGACGACACGCCGCACGAGGTCAAGCTCAAGCGCCTGCAAACCCTGCAAGCCGCCATCGAGGCCAACGTGCGCCGCATCAGCGAAAGCCG
>DASUON010000530.1:0-7314 GCA_036276615.1 Burkholderiaceae bacterium | reverse complement strand
CCCGCCAAACGGGCACCATGCTGCGCCGGGGGGACATTGCCCACTTCGACCGGGGCCAGGCCCCCACGCTGGCCGACCTGACGGAATCGCTGTTCTTCTCGCCGGGTGATGGGCGCATCTGGCTCAACGACCAGCGCATGCTGCTGCTGCACAGCTCGGCCATCGGGCACCTGCGGCGTGAACTCATCGACACCCTGGGCCTGGACCGCGCCCGCGGCCTGCTGACGCGAGCGGGTTACGTCTCGGGGGCGCGCGACGCCCAGCTGGTGCGCGAGCGCTGGCCCGAGCGCGATGCCGCCGCCGTGTTCATGGCGGGCACCCGCCTGCACGCGCTGGAAGGGGTGGTGAAGGTCACGCCGGTGGACTTTGATTTCGACATCGACAAAGGCACCTACCACGGCGAGTTCCTGTGGGAGCACTCCAGCGAGGACGATGAACACATTGCCGCCTACGGCCTGGGCACCGAACCGGCGTGCTGGTCGCAAGTGGGTTATGCCACCGGGTACGTGACCAGCCTGTTCGGGCAACTGGTGGTGTTTCGGGAGCTGGAATGCCGCTCCATGGGGGCCAGCGTGTGCCGGGTGGTGGGCAAACACGCCGCCGCCTGGGGCGACGTGAGCGAGGACCTGCGCTACCTCCAGGCCAAAGACTTCCGCCGCCTGAACGAGGCACCCGCAGCCTCCGCGTCGCTGCCCCTGCCCGCCGCCGCCACGCCCTCCAAACCGGCGGACAAACACGAGCTGGTGGGGGCGTCGTCCGCCTTCAACGCCGCCTGCCACCAGCTGGCCCGCGTGGCCACCACCCAGGCCACGGTGCTGTTCACCGGTGAATCGGGCGTGGGCAAGGAGGCGTTTGCCCAGCGCCTGCACCACATCAGCCGCCGGGCGGCGCAGCCGTTTGTCGCCGTGAACTGCGCGGCCATTCCCGAGACGCTGATCGAATCCGAGCTGTTCGGGGTGGAACGGGGGGCCTTCACCGGGGCCAGCCAGTCACGCCCAGGGCGGTTCGAGCGGGCGCACGGCGGCACGCTGTTTCTCGACGAAATCGGCACCCTGAGCCTGGTCAGCCAGGGCAAGCTGCTGCGGGCCCTGCAAGAAGGTGAGGTGGAGCGCGTGGGCGGCACCAAGACCCTGCGGGTGGACGTGCGCGTGGTGGCCGCCACCAACGTGGACCTGCAGGCCGAGGTGAAGGCCGGGCGTTTTCGGGAGGACCTGTACTACCGCCTCAACGTCTACCCCATCCACCTGCCGCCGTTGCGCGAGCGGCGCGACGACATCCCGCTGCTGATGAACCACTTCCTGCGCCGCGAGGCCCTGCGCCACGGGCGCACGGCCAGCGGCTTCACCCAGCGGGCGGTGCGGGCGCTGCTGCACTACCCGTTTCCGGGCAACATCCGCGAGCTGCAAAACCTGATCGAACGGGGCGTGATTTCGGCGGAGGAAGGCTCGGCCATCGACGTGGCCCACATGTTCCGCCGCGAGCAGCTCAACGACGAAGCCCTGCTGGCCATTGGCGGCCAAGGCCTGCTGACCACGGCCACCACCACCGACCCGACCCGAGCCCCCGGCCTGCTGGACCTGCTGCACCGCGCCCTGCCGGGCGACGCCACGGCGTCCGGCCCGCCCAGCGTGTCCTTGCACGCCCTGGAGCAACGCCTGCTGAACGAGGCGGTAGAGGCCGAAAACGGCAACCTCTCGGCCGCCGCCCGGCGCCTGGGTCTGACGCGTGCACAACTGGCGTACCGGCTGCAACACACGCCGCGCCAATGAACACTACTGTTTTGATAGCTGCTTACGCTTGATTTGAAAGCGCTGGACGCCAATTTTTCTCAAACCCTAGGCCTTCTGCGCGAACTGCTCGGAGAAGTACCGCGCATCCAGGTCAGCCGCCCAGTTCTGGTCAAACACCAAGTCGCAGGTGACCTCGGTCAAACCGCCCGGCTCCAACGCCAGCGAACCCACCCCCTGGAAACGCTGATCCCGGTACGCCTGGGTCAGGCGTTGCAGCAGAGACTGCTTGTACGCCGTGTCATCGTTGTCCAGGTGCATGCCCTTGGTTTCCAGCACCACCACGCGGAAGCGGTTGCCGTCAGCCGACAGGCCAAACACAAAGTCGGGGTACACCTTGTGACGCTTCCACCCCTGCAAGCCATATTGGGTTTTGGCCACGTTGCGGTGCCACCAGCGCAACGCCGCCTGTTGGTCCAGGTAGCCAGCCAACTTCACCTCAAAGGCATTCATGTCGGGGGTGTGCAAGGCGGGCACCAACAGGCTCTTTTGCACGTCGCTCAGGCCATCGCTGGCGGCCAGGCGTTGCGGCGTGCCCGCCACGGGCTGAGTCCATTCGTGCGGCAATTCAAAGTCCAGCGCATCGGCCCGAAGACAAAACTCAATGCGACCTTGCTGAACCTCATGGTCAAACACCTGCTGAGCCAGTTGGTCGCGTGCGCCCTCCAGTTCGCGGCGCAAGGTGTTGGTCAGCGTGGCCGCCGATGCCACCACAGCCTCCATACCCCAACGCTGCTGCAAACGCTGCACCACCGTGTCCAACCAATCCCACAACAACCAGGGGTTGGGCATGATGTCCATCAGCTCTCGCACCAGGGCCACGGGTTCCCACTGCACAGCGGCTGGGGCAAGGCGCTGCATGTGCTGCAACGGAGCTTGCACATCGCTCAACACCGACAGGTCCACGCGCAACACCGTCTCGCTGCCCTCGGAAGCGCCCCCTGGGGTTTGGGCGGGAACCCAGTTCACCCCCCACTGCCCCGGGTCGAACTGCTGCCACGGCAGTTGGGCCAGCACATCGCTTTCGTAGATCAAAGGACGGCGTTGGCCGTCAGACTCCACCCAGGTGACCGTGGGCAAAAACAGGCGCAACGGCTCCAACCCGGCCCGGCGCTTGAGGGCCACGCTCTGTGTCACCTCTTGGCCGCCGCCCCCCACCACCTGCACGGCGGAAACCAAATCGCCCATGCCCTCGCCTTCCAGCGACGACTTGATGGCCTTGGCCACCTCACCCGTGCTGGCGTCGTGGCAAAAAACATAGCACGAGTTCAAACCAGGATAAGCGGTACGAGCCACCTGAGGCATTCGCAGAATGCGGCCCACCAGTTGGGTGAGCGCCCGCTGTCCCTTGCTGGCCGCCAGGGCGCACAGCACATAGGCAAAGGAACAGTCCCAGCCCTCTTGCAGCGCCTGTTTGGTGATGATGACGCGCACTCGGCTGGTGGGCAGCAACAACTCTTCGTCGCCCAACTCGTCTTTTTCGCTGGTTTTCTCGCGGATCTGGTCCTCGCCAAAACCCAATTGCGCCAGATGGGTCCGCACATGCCGGGCATGGATGTGACCGGACTCCACCTGGTCCTTGCCCGTGCGTTCCACCTGCACCAACAAGATCGGGCGGATGTAACGCCCGCTGTCAGCCTGCTGCGCATCGGCCTGCTGCTGCAGCGCCTGCAACTGCGCCACACTGGCGGCCAGGCAGCTTTGCCAGTCAGACCAGGGGCGCACGTCCACCTGAATGGGCAGCTTGATCATCTGCTCCCGCTCCAAGTCGGTGCCCCGCACGTCCACCAGCAAGTTGGAGCCCACCATGGCCACCACCCCCGACGCACCCGCTGAAGCCACCCGAGGCGTGGCCGACAGCTCCAGCACAAACCCCGGGTTGAAGCCGTCGATGGTGTGCAAGGCATTGGGGGTGTAGCCGTATTGCCCCTCGTCCAGGATGACCATGGGGCGCAGAACCCGCATCACATTGCCCAGCGAACTTTTGACAATGCTGCCCTTCTGCGCCGCCCGCTCTTGCGTGCGCTCGCCCGCCCATGCGGGGGCGTACACATCCAGGTTGGGCACCTGCGCCAGCAGTTGCCAATGGGCCTCCACGTCGTCCTCGGGCGGGAAAAAACCGTGCACGTTGCCCCGATCGCGGAAAAACCGCAGCGTCTCCTTGCTGGCACGCGCCGCCGAAGCCAGCATCAGCACCATCACGCACAGGTGGCTGTCGGTGTCCAGGCGAGACAGTGGGCTGTCTTTTTCCAGAATCTTCACGCGCCCGGCACCGGCCACGTTCAGCATTTGGCGGTAGGGGTGGTCGCGGCTCTTCAGGGCCTTGAGGGTCTGGCGGTAAATGGCCTCTTTGGGCACCACCCACAGCACCAACCCCGTGCTGCGGCGAAACACCGCATGGCACACCTTGCCCACGCTGGCTGCGGCCAGCAGGGTCTTGCCCCCCCCGGTGGGCACCTTGAAGCACACATTGGGAATGGCACGGCCCGCACCGTCAAACCGGCTGGAATGGGGCAGCGCCGCAAATGCGGGCGGCAGTTGCCCGGCGGTGCGCAGCGCATTCCAGGCCGCCTTGGGATGGTCGTTGGCCGCGGCCCATGCCTCGGCCATGCTGGGCAGATGCAGCAGCGGAGCCAAGGCGGCCAATACCGGTTCAGCCTCGGCCTGCGAGGCATTGAGCTGGGCCAGGTAAACGTCCAGCTTGGTCAGCGCTTGCGTCTGGAAGTCCTTCAGCTCGGTCAGGCCCAGCAGCGTGGGTTCCGTCACCTGGGCGCGGCGGGGCAGCCAAAAGGGCTGGCGGTCGCGTTCCATCTGCGCCCGAAACCCGTCGGCCAGGGGGCTTTGCAAACGCACCACGTCCACCCGGTACAACAGACCCAGGGCATCCAAAGCGCTTCGCAGGTGGACTTCATCGGCTTCGTGCGGCAGGTCCACCGCCAAGTCAATGTCTGAAGAAGGACGGAAGTCTCCCTTGGCCCGCGAACCGAACAACCACACCCCTTCCAAACCCGGCTCGCGGTCGAACAAGGCCAGCAACTTGCCCAGGGCGCGCTCATCAATGCCCGAACGGCGCTGAACCTCGCGCAGCTTGGCTGCGGTGGTCGCGACGGTCACTGGAGCGCCTCCACCCGCCGTGCCATGCGCTGTGCAAACGCCTGCAACTCGGCGTAGGCCTTGTGGCGCACAAAGGCCACCACCTCAATCACCTTGTTTTCGTCGTATTCGTGGCTGGTGTCGTTGCGGTACTCGCGCATCTGGTCCCACAACCGGGCATCTTCAATCAGCAGCGACTCCAGGGCCACTGGCAGCACATCCCACGCCTTGGGAGCCATGCGTTCGCCCTTGAGCAGCAGAAAGCGGTACATGGCTTTCCACGCCATTTCAAACGTGAACTCAAACCGCTTGACCACCGAATCGCGCATGAAGGACGACTCGGGCTCAGCCAAGGACTCCGTCAACCGCGCCATGGCCTGGTTGAAATACGCCCACTGCTGAAGGAAACGGGCCTGTTTGTCGTGGTCGGGTTGGCTCACATCACACCCCTCTGAACAATGAAAAAGGCAGTTGCGCAAAACCCATGCGCAACTCGGCCAGCTGCTTCTGGCTGAGGTACTTGACCGGGGCAAACACCAGGTGCTTCTTGGCCCGCTGCTCGGGGCGGGGGTGTTGCAGCCCCCAGTCGGCAAACGCACGGGCGGTGCTGAGGTTGAGTGCGGCCTGGGCCGACTTCAAGAACACCACGTCAGGCTGGTAGATCAGCCACACATGGGCATCTGCCGCTTCACCCAGGTACCACGGCGGGGCATCGGCGGGGGCTGGGGGCAGGCTGCCGCCGGTGGCGGTGTGGAACAGCCAGGCCCCCAGCGCTTCAAAGCTGGGCAGGTGCTGACCGGAAAACAACCCCTCCACCGTGAGGGGCTCGCCCAAGGTGCAGTAGGTGAATTCGCCCCCCAGGCCGTCGGCCATTTGGGACACGCGCTTTTCGCCTTCCACGCGCAGCACGCCGTCTTTCAGCTCCACATTGAGTTTGTCAAAACGCCTGCGCGGCGTGGCAGCAGCCCCGCGGGGCACTGACGCCCCCGCAACGTCACCCAAGTTCATCTGTGCGGAGGGCTCAGAACCAAAACCCTCACGGGCCTCCAGCGCTTTCACCTTCTGCATCCACTGCTCTGCTTTTTGAAACTGCTTCCAGGTGATTCTTTCTTCCAGCAGGGTTTCGCGTTGGGTGCCCACCCAGGCATAGCCTTGGATGGCGCGGCGCACGCGCTCGGCGGTGAGGCGGTCGGCGTAGTCCTCACCCTCGATCAGGATGAAGCGACGGTTGCCCCCGTCATGGGCATTGGCCTTGAGCACGGCGTGGGCCGTGGTGCCGCTGCCGGCAAAGCTGTCCAGCACCAGGGCGTCGGGATGGGCGGCGAGGGCCAGCACACGCTCCAGCAAGGCCACGGGTTTGGGGGTGATGGTGCTTTCCTCCCCCTGGAGCAAGCCCATTTCCAGGAGGGTGCGCTTGGCGTCCTGGGTGTGGCCCACCTCGTCGTAGAACCACAGGGTTTGCGGGGTGCGACCGGCCTTGACTTCGGAGAGAAATATCTTGGGTGCAGGAACGTTATTGCCTGACTCACCCCACCAGATGCGACCATCCGCATCCATCTGCTTGAACTTTTCCTCAGACACGCGCCAATAGGACCCTGTTGGCGGTCCATCAATCACTCGCCCACCGGGACAGGTGATGGCATAGGTTCCCTTGCTGTAGAAATTGCGGGCGGCAAGGTTGTTGGGTCTCCACAAGCCTCGCGGGTCGTTGTCCGGGTTTTTGAACACCGCGTCCATGTCTGCGGTGCGTTCCAGCAAGTTGGGCCGCCACACCTGCTTGTTCTTGGCGTACACCAGCACGTAGTCGTGGTCTTCGCTGAAAAATTGTGCCGATCCCTTTGGCGCATAGTTTTTCTGCCACACGCAGGTGGCCACGCCGTTGGCCTCGCCAAACAGCTCGTCGAGCATGGCACGGGCGTGGTGCACCTCGTGGTCGTCCAGCGTGATCCAGATGCTGCCTTGCTCGCTCAACAGTTCGCGCAGCAGCACTAGGCGCGGCCACATCATGCACAGCCATTTGTCGTGGCGCAGCAGGTCGTCGCCATCCACGGGGTTGGTGGACAGCCACTCTTTCATGATGGGGCTGTTGACTCCGTCGCTGTAGCACCAGCCCTCGTTGCCGGTGTTGTAGGGTGGGTCGATGAACACCACGTCCACCTGTCCCGCAAAACGCGGCAGCAGGGCCTTGAGGGCGTGCAGGTTGTCGCCGTGGATGACCAGGCTGCTGTTCAGGTCGCCAGGGCCAATGCCTTTGGTCGGGTCCACCACCAAGGGGCGGTAAGGCACGCCCAGGTGGTGGTTGTAGACATATTCTTTGCCTTTGAAGACGAGTTCGGGCATGGGATTGGATTCTCAGTGTGCGCCGTGGCACTGTTTGTATTTCTTTCCGCTGCCGCAGGGGCAGGGCTCGTTGCGGCCCACCTTGAGGCCTTTG
>DASUON010000529.1:0-2933 GCA_036276615.1 Burkholderiaceae bacterium | reverse complement strand
CGGCAGTGGCTGTGGCATGCGGGGCGAAGGCGAAGGGTTCGACATCCTCCAGCGCACCTTGCTGGGCTACGCCACCCACCCCAACGTGGCCGCCGTGCTGTTGGTGGGCTTGGGGTGTGAGGTCAACCAGGTGTCTGCCCTGGCCGAGCGGGTGCAGGCCCTGGCCCATGGTCCGGTGCAAACCCTGGGCATCCAGAGCGCGGGCGGTACGGCGGAGGCCATTGCCCAAGGCAAGGCGCTGCTGCACGGCTTGCTGACCCATGCCAGTGCCGCAAAGCGCAGCCCCGTGCCCGCCAGCCATCTGGTGGTGGGCTTGCAATGCGGCGGGTCAGATGGTTATTCCGGCATCAGCGCCAACCCCGTGCTGGGGGCGGCGGTGGACCGGTTGGTCAGCCACGGGGCCACGGCCATCCTGTCGGAAACCCCCGAAATTTATGGGGCCGAACACCTGCTGACCGCTCGCGCCGTCAATGCCGATGTGGCCGGGCGCCTCATGCAGCGCGTGCAGTGGTGGGAAGCCTACGCCCAGCAACACGGCGCTTCGCTGGACAACAACCCCTCGCCAGGCAACAAGGCCGGCGGCCTCACCACCATCCTGGAAAAGTCCCTGGGGGCGGTGGCCAAGGCAGGCCGTTCGGGGCTGATGGAGGTGCTGGCGTATGCGCAGCCGGTGCAAACGCCGGGCCTGGTGTTCATGGACACGCCGGGCTACGACCCGGTGTCGGCCACCGGGCAGGTGGCGGGTGGGGCCAACCTCATTTGCTTCACCACCGGGCGGGGGTCCACGTTTGGCTGCAAGCCCACGCCGTCGCTCAAGATCGCCAGCAACACGCTGTTGTACGAGCGCATGCGCCACGACATGGACTTCAACGCCGGGCAGGTCATCGACGGTGTGGCCAGCGTGGAGGCGTGTGGTGAACAGTTGTTCCAGGCGCTGCTGGCCGTGGCCAGCGGACGCCCCACCGCCAGCGAGGTCTTGGGCCTGGGCGACATGGAATTTGTGCCCTGGCAACTGGGCGCGGTGATGTGATGCCCATGCACACCGAAGTGGACGTGCTCACCCTGGGTGAGGCCATGGTGCTGTTTGCCGCACAGGACGAAGGCCCGCTGGCCGAAGTCCAGCGGTTTGCCAAATTTGCCGCCGGGGCGGAGCTGAACGTGGCCATCGGCCTCAGCCGCCTGGGCTGGCGGGTGGCTTACCTCAGTCGGCTGGGTCAGGAGTCCCTGGGTCAGTACCTGCTGGACGTGATGCAGCGCGAGGGCATCAGCACCCACGCGGTGCGGGTCAGCGACGTTCACCGCACGGGTTTCATGCTCAAGTCGCGCGAGACGCAGGGGGCCGATCCCCAGGTGGAGTACCACCGCAAGGGCTCGGCGGCATCGACCATGGGGCCGGACGATCTGGAACGCCTGGTGCAGTCCAAGGCCAGGCACCTGCACATCACCGGCATCAGCCCGGCGTTGTCACCCAGCTGCCACGAGCTGGTGCTGGTCGCCATCCGCTGGGCCAAGGCCCAGGGCATGACGGTGTCGTTCGATCCCAACCTGCGCCCCCGCTTGTGGGCCAGCCCACAGGCCATGATCGACACGCTCAACGCCGTGGCCGCCTTGTGCGACTGGGTGCTGCCCGGCCTGGCCGAGGGGCAAACCCTGACCGGGGCAAGCCACGCCGAAGAGGTGGCCCGGTTCTACCTGGACGCAGGTGCCCAGCATGTGGTGGTCAAGCTGGGGCGAGAAGGAGGCTACGGGGCCCATTGGGCCAGCGCCCAAGGGCAGCAGGCCACGGTGCCCGGCGTGCCCGTGCCGCAGGTGGTGGACACCGTGGGCGCGGGCGACGGTTTTGCCGTGGGCGTGATCAGCGGGGTGCTGGAGGGCTTGGGTTGGCCCCAGGCCGT
The DNA here is from genome assembly GCA_036276615.1 of Burkholderiaceae bacterium. Lineage (GTDB taxonomy): Bacteria > Pseudomonadota > Gammaproteobacteria > Burkholderiales > Burkholderiaceae_C > UBA2334. The sequence continues at coordinate 1,038 of DASUON010000529.1, read as the reverse complement.
GGCCCGTGGCAACGCCATCGGGGCCCGGGTGGTGCAGTTTCCGGGCGACAGCGACGGGCTGCCGCGCCGTCACGAGCTGGGTCCGTTGACCCTTTGAGCCGCTGCACAGGCCTGCCGACGGGTTGTTTCCGTGGCCGTTTCGTGCCGCCGCCGGTGAATTGTTGTGCTTACACCCAAGAGCGCCGGTCATCGACCACGTTTTTGAGTTCATGGTGTTGTCATTCTGTTGACCTTCCCGCACACTGGCGCACCAGCGCGGTGCCAGCTCCAGGTGGGGGTATCACGCCGAATAACTTAACTGTGTGGGAAACACCATCATGAAAAACATGACCGTTCGAGCCAAACTGACGTGGGCGTTTGGCGTACTGGCCGCCATGGTGCTGCTGATCGGCAGCATGGCCATTCGGCAATTGGGCGTTGCCAATGACGAGTTCCAGAATTTTGTGGAAGGCATTTACGCCCGCCTGGCCACCGCCAACGAGCTGATGAACGTGGTCAATGACCGGGCCATTGCCGCACGCAACATCGTGCTGGTGACCAAACCCGAGGATTTGCAGGCCGAAAAAGAGGCCGTGACCAAGGCCCATGCAGGTGTCGGAAAGAACCTGGCACAACTCAAGCAGATGATCGCCACCCAACCCGGGGTGAGCGACGAGGCCAAGCGCCTGGTGGCCGACATCGATGCGGTGGAGCAAAAGTACGGCCCCGTGGCCCAGGCCATCGTGGAGTTGGGCCTGAACCGGCAGAACGAGGCCGCCATCGCCAAGATGAACGACGAGTGCCGACCGCTGCTCAAGGCCCTGAACAACGCCGTGGATGGGTTCGTGGCGCAGAGCACCGCCAATGCCAGCAAGCTGGTGGCCGAGGCCAAGGAGTCGTATGCCGTCCAGCGCACGTTGCTCATCAGCATTGCCGTGTTGTCCTTGGTGGTGGCCGTGGTGGCCGGGGCTTTGATCACCCGAAGCCTGGTGGGCGCACTGGGCGCCGAGCCCTCCGAACTCTCCGACGCCCTGGGCCGAGTGGCCGACGGTGACCTGA
>DASUON010000528.1:0-2997 GCA_036276615.1 Burkholderiaceae bacterium | reverse complement strand
TAGCCCGTCACATCGGCGTAGGCGGTGGGCTTGTCCAGAACCACCGCCCCCTCGACTTTGGAGGCCTCTGCCGCCAGCGCAGGCCGTTTGCCGGGGCGAGCCATGGCCGCCATGGCCGCCGTGGCATCCCGGGCCGCCCATGCACCCAACGAAGTGCCCACCCCCAGCGCGGCCATGCGTTGCAACCACTGCCGCCGCTGCTGAAAAACCTCGCGCGGGGTGATGTCGCTGCCCTTGGGGTGGACAAAACCGCTGGACGAGGTCTGGATCAGCATGGAAGCGCTCCGATCAAAGGGTGCCGTAGCTGTGAAGGCCGGACAGGAACATGTTGACCCCCAGGAAGGCAAAGGTCGTGATAACCAGGCCCATCAGCGCCCACCAGGCCGACACCGCACCACGAAGGCCCTTCATCAGCCGCATGTGCAACCACGCAGCGTAGTTCAGCCAGACGATGAGCGCCCAGGTTTCCTTGGGGTCCCAGCTCCAGTAGCCGCCCCAGGCATCGGCCGCCCACAAAGCCCCGAGCACGGTGGCGATGGTGAAAAACGCAAAGCCGATGGCAATGGCCTTGTACATCACGTCGTCCAGCACCTCAAAGCTGGGCAGACGGGCCGCAATGCGCTTGCGCCCGGCCAGGATGCCCGCGGCCACCAGCGCTGAAATGCCGAAGTACACAAACCAGTAGCCCGCCCCACCCGCTGTCTTGCCTTGGCGGAACACCACCGGCTCAAAGCACAGCACCACACCCAATGCCCACAGGGGCAGCAGCTTCACCCAATGCGACTCCGCGGCGTGCAGCTTGATGAGGTAGGCAAACGCCACCATGGCGGCAATGGCAAAGGTGCCGTAGCCCACGAAGTTGGCGGGCACGTGGATCTTCATCCACCAGCTTTGCAAGGCCGGAATGAGCGGCTGGATTTGATGCGCCTCCCGCACCACGGTGTACCAGAGCAGAAAGCCCACCGCGGCACTGACCACCAGCATCACGAACGCCCCCAGTGCACGGGTGCCGTACACGGTTTCGTAGTACAGGTAGAACAGCGCGGTGAGCCAGCAGAACAGCACGAACACCTCATAGAGGTTGCTGACCGGGATGTGGCCGATGTCCGGCCCCATCTGGTGCCCCTCGTACCAGCGCACCAGCGTGCCCACCAGCGCCAGCACCACCGCCGCCCAGGCCACCTTGGAGCCCAAGGCTTCCAGCGTGGCCCCGCTGCCCTTGGAAAACACCCCCAGCCAGTAGAACAAGGTGCTCATGAAGAACAGCACACTCATCCACAGGATGGCCGACTGGCTGGACAAAAAGTACTTGAGCAAGAACACCGTGTCGCCGCGTGCCAGATCGGCCTTGCCGTCCACTTGGTACAGACCAATGGCCAACAGGGCCAATGCCGCGGCCCCCACCATCAGCAGACGCAAAGGACGCCAGAACCACCCCACCCAGACCAAGGCCGGCACCGTGCCCGCAAAAATGGACACCTCGTACACATCCATGCCACCGCCGTAGCGGAACAACACCCAGGCCGCAGCCACCAGGCACAGGGCGGCAAACGCCCAATCCCCGGCGTTGCGTTGACTGAAATAGCCCGGGTTCAAGACCACGGCGCCCCCGGACTGGGGGCTGGGGGACGACGCGTGAAGGGTGGGGCTGTTCATGGGGTGGGAGGGATGTCTCGTCAAACAGAAATGGACGGGTTGGGGCGTGAGCCCACTCAAGCACCTGTGTGGAGCAGATGCCCCCGCAGACGCTCAAACTCCTGGTCAACCTCCAGGGTCTTGCGGTTGGTGGACATCGCCATCACCGCATGGGTTCCTTCTGGTGGCGCAGAAGAGGTGCTCTCCCGGGGTGCCAGCCAGACCCACAGCCGCTTCTCGCGGATGTACAGCATGGCAAACACGCCCACCACAAGCAAGAAACACCCCAGGTACACAATGGTCTTGCCCGGTGCCCTGGACACCTGGAACACACTGGCCTGAACCTGCTTGAAGTCTTCCAGCAGGAAGGTCATGGGCGCGGCGTAGAAAAACGCATCGCTCAGGCTGATGACCGCCTGCGACATGAACGCCTGCGCTGCCGCATCCCGCGCCATGGGAGGCTGGCCCGCCTGCTGGCGTGCCAGTTGGTTCAACTCGAACAACGAACCGTTGAGGATGCGAACCAGCACTTCACCGGCCTTGTCGCGCTCCGACTCCGGGACATTGCCCTCCATGAAACGCGAGACCGCCTGCAAGCCACCCTTGGGCGCATCGAGCCCCATGGTCTTGAGGGCGGGCTCGGCACCCGCAAACAAGCCCAGCGCCCGTTCGGCCGAGCCTTGCAGGGCCTGCAACAGTTCGGGACGCCCCGGCTCCACCGCCTGCTCCGCGTAGCGCCGGACCGCCTGTTGGCGCAGCTTGGGGTCACGCAGGGCATCGCGCAGGTGCAGCCAACCGTCCAAGCTGCCTTGTTCGTCGGCCGGAATGCGGAGGTACCGGAACGGCATGGACGGTGACTCGCGCATGCCCAGCAGGAACAGGCGGTTGCCATCGATCTCGACCGGGGCCATGTAGTTGTTGAACTCCACCGCCTGGCCCGCCGCATCGCGCAGCTTGTAGCTGAAGCTGGGGCCGATGTTGCGCAGCACCTTCTCGGTGGGGGTCTTGTTGGCCGCGCCCAGGCGGCTTTCGATGGCGTGACGCAGGTTGCCCGCATCGCCGCCCGCCGGGGTGGCCGAATCCGCCCCGAAGTTCTCGACGTTGATGACCCGCAGCCCCGTGAATTCCAGGGTCAGTTTTTCTGACCCATTGGACAACTGGGTGGAACTGCCCACCATGCCCTCCAGCGTGAAGGGCTTGGTGGCCGCATTCATGGGCACGGCCTTGAGCTGGAGGGTGGAACCACCATCGTCAAAACTGGACTGGAAAATTTCCACCCCTTTGTAGCGGAAAGGATGGTTCACCTCCACCCGTCCGGGGGTGGCTTCGCCCGTGGCCAGGTCGTGCACCACGATGTCGCTG
>DASUON010000527.1:0-2030 GCA_036276615.1 Burkholderiaceae bacterium | reverse complement strand
GCCGTCGCTGAGGTAGGGGAAGTTCACGACGCCGTCGTTGTAGAACTTCATGTGGTTCGGGTCGTCCCAGGTCTTGCCCAGGCCGTTTTGGTAGCGGCCCAGGATGCGCTGGTTGATGACGTCCACACTGGTGTTGACGTAGCTCTTGTCAGCCACGGTCTCGGCCATCCTGTTCTTGTTCTGCAGCCCGGCGTCGATCCACTTGCCCGCTTCCAGAATGGCGGCGGTCACCGCGCGGCAGGTGTTGGGGTACTTCTTGGCGTACTCGCCCGTGGTGCCCAGCACCTTCTCGGGGTGGTCCTGCCAGATGTCCTGGGTGGTGGTGCCAGTGATGCCGATGCCGTCCATGATGGCGCGGTGGTTCCAGGGCTCGCCCACGCAGTAGCCGTCCATGTTGCCCACGCGCATGTTGGCGACCATTTGGGGCGGGGGCACGGTGATGACCTTGGCGTCCTTCAGGGGGTGGATGCCGTAGGTGGCCAGCCAGTAGTACAGCCACATGGCGTGGGTGCCGGTGGGGAAGGTCTGGGCAAACGTGTATTCGCGCTTGTCGCTCTGCATCAGCTTGGCCAGGCTGGCCCCGTCCACCGCGCCCTTGTCGGCCAGCTTCTTGCTGAGGGTGATGGCCTGGCCGTTGTGGTTGAGGTTCATCAGCACGGCCATGTCCTTCTTGGGGCCGCTCACGCCCAGGTGCACGCCGTAGACCAGGCCATACAGCACATGGGCAAAGTCCAGCTCACCGTTGACCAGCTTGTCGCGCACGCCGGGCCAGCTGGCTTCCTTGCTGGGGATGATCTTCACGCCGTACTTTTGGTCAATGCCCAGCACGCTGGCCATGACCACGCTGGCGCAGTCGGTCAGGGGGATGAAGCCGATCTTCACCTCCTTCTTCTCGGGCGCGTCCGAGCCCGCGGCCCACACCGGCTGGTAACCCAGGCTGCCAAACAGCGCACCCCCGGCCACGGCAGCGCCTTGTTTGAGCAGGCTGCGGCGGCTGGCGCTGGCCGGGGCGGTGTCTGCCGTCTGGGCCGATGCGGGGGCAGGTTGGCCCAGGGGGCTTGCGGTGTCCGCTGCGGCGGCAGGGGGCAGGGGGCTGGTCGTGGGGCGCATGGTCAACTCCTGGAACAAAAAACCGGGGCCGGAAAAACAAAAACGGCGTCCATCACCCCGACCGCTGAAGGCCGGGGGATGGACGCCGTTGTCCGTTTTCCCCACCGTGCACCGCCATTGGTGCGCGGTGGGGTTGCTTCAGCACAAGCAGGTTGTGTGCCAACCTGTGGAAGTGAGGGTTTTCGCCCGTTTTGGGGCCGTGGCGGCTGCGGGCATGCTGCGTTGTTGTGCATGCCCGCAGCCGCGTGGGGCGTGTGTGTGCATGGGGTGCACGGCTTGGGTGCGTGGGTGGGTTGGATACGATGGCGGCCACGCCCCCCGAACGCTGTCACCCATCGCCACGATGGGATGATGGAGGTTCTTGTTGTGGATACTGGATGTCGTGTACCGCTACCGCGCAGCCCACTCGGAACGGGGAAAAGGCCCACTAATTAGACGCCGCAGATACCCATGATCGAACCTGTAGTCGCCTTCTTCGATAAGTTGATTGACCAATTCACATGGAGGCGGTTTGTATTTGTCGCGGTGCTTTGCGCACTCTCCGCCTCAGTGTTGTGGGCGTATGAAGCGTATACACAGCACTTCAAGCTGGTGCGCATCGAACGCCAGGTTGACCTGCTTGAGAAACTTGCTGCCGTCAAGTTGAAGACAGGACCATTGCAGAGCCCTGAGCTCAGATCAATCGAGGAAGCCATTCAGCTTCAGCTTTTGGACACCACACGCACGTCGTCAGCTGAATACGAGCTACTCCCTTGGGCAAAGAAGGCAATTGCGGCGGCTTTGGCTTGGATTGTGTTCGGGTTCTTTGTTGCATTGATACCAAATGCATACACGCTCACTGAGCCAGCAACTGCATCAGTCGTCGCAGGGATGACGGTGTTTGCCACTCCGTTCATCGCAGCATCAATCCTGTTGCCAAC
>DASUON010000526.1:0-16165 GCA_036276615.1 Burkholderiaceae bacterium | reverse complement strand
GATCACCCGCACCGGCTGGTGCACCACCTCGGCCTGGGCACCGTCGGTGGCGTTGGCCAGGGGACGCAGCCACTGCACATAGGGCTGGGGACGGTCGTTGCGCACGGCAGAGGCGGGCACGGCCACGCCTTGCACCGGCCCCAGGGCCATGACCCCATTGGCAAACAGACCGTGGCGCAGCCCGGGGGCCGGTGCCACCTTGAGGTAGGCCAGGATGCTGCGGCTGGCGGTCTGGGCGCTGGGGCTGATGCGGACCACCTTGGCGGCCACGGGCTGGGGCAGCCCTTCCACCGTCAGCGTGGCGGTCTGGCCCACGGCCACGCGGGCGGCGTCGGCAGGCGTCAGGGCCACTTCCAGCTCCAGCTCGCGCAGGTCCACCAACTCCAGCACCCGGGCATCCACGGCCACGCGCTCCCCGTTTTGCACCAGGCGGGCGGCCACCTGGCCGGTCAGGGGGCTGCGCAGGGCGGTGTCGGCCAGCGATTTGCGGGCCACGTCCAGGGCCGCCAGGGCCGCACGGTGGTTGGCCTGGGCACCTTCCAGGGTGGACGCCGAGGTGTCCAGTGCGGTCTTGGAGATGAAGCCTTGGTTCACCAGCGCCTGGTTGTTGGCCCAGGCCCGTTGGGCAATGTCCACCTGCGCCTGGGCGGCTTGTGCCTGTTGTTCGGACTGTTGCACGCGGGCCTGGTATTCGGTGGTGTCCACGCGGCCCAGCACCTGCCCGGCCTGCACCGCATCGCCTTCACGCACCTGCAAGCCTTGCACCTCGCCCGCCACCTTGGCTTTGAGGGCCGCGGTTTGTGTGGCCTTGACGGTGCCGGAAATGGCCAAGGTCTGTGTGAGGGTGAGGTGGCGTGCGGTCACCGTGTCGGCGCTGGTCAGCGCGTACACCACCGGGGCTTGCAGTCGGGCGGCTGCGGCATCGGCCTCGGCGCGTTGGGCCTGGCGTTTGTTCAGCGCCCGGCCCACGCCCACGGCCACCACCACCACAGCCAGGGCCACGGCGGTCCAGCGCATCCAGCGCCGCCGCGTGCTGGGGCGCGAGGAAGACGAGGGGGAGGAAGATGGAAGCGGATGGGACATGGGTCAGCGGCCTGCGGTCGGGTGGGAGGGGGCGGGGCGCATCAGCCCCTGCAGCAGCATTTCGGCCTGTTGGTCGATGAAGGTCTTGGGGTCCAGGCGGCGCCCCGAGCTGGAGAGTGCGCAGCACGGGGCCAGGGAGTGCTTCCACAGGACCACAAAAATCAGGGGGGCGATGACGGAAAAAATCGCGTAATCCAGGTCCAGGGAGCGGAACTCGCCGCGGTCAATGCCCCGTTGCAGGATGCGGCGGATCAGTGCATTGCCGGGCTCGATCACTTCGTGGGTGTAGAACTCGGCAATTTCGGGGAACTGGCCGGCTTCGCTCATCACCAGCTTGGTGATGCCCGAGGCCCGCGTGGCCCCGATGCGCTCCCACCACTGGTGCATGGCGTAACGCACCAGCTCGACGGTGGTGCCCTCGAAGGAGTCGAATTCGGAGTTCCACTCGCCAAAGCGGCCCGCGATGTTTTCGCGCACCACGGCCTTGAACAGCTCCACCTTGCTGGGGAAATACAAAAACAGCGTGCCTTTGGACACACCGGCCAGGCTGGCCACCTCTTCCACGCGGGTGGCGGCAAAGCCCTTGTCCACGAACAGCGTGAGGGCTGCGTCCATCAGCTCGCCCGGGCGGGCGTCTTTGCGACGCTCGCGGCGGTGCGGGGTTGGAGGGGCGGGGACAGGAGTGGACATGTTTACTGACCGGTTGGTTAGTAATATACAGGACGCGACGGGCGTTTGTGTGGCACCGCGTGGGTTCAGGGGGTGTCAAAGGCGTGTTGGGCCAGGTGCAGCGCGTGTTCACGCACGTCCGCGGGCCACGGGGCCATCAAGGCCTGAAAGCGCTGCAGGTCGCCTGCAAACAGGGCGCGGGTGGCTTCTTCGAACGAGTCCAGGCCACTGGCGATGGCCGTCATGAACTGGTAGGTGGCGTCGCGTGAACGGCGCACCGCGTCACGTCCGGCGTGGGTGCGCCGGGCTTCGTCCACCAGCTTGCGCAGCGCCACCGAGGCCCCCCCGGGTTGGCTGGTCAACCAATCCCAGTGGCGGGGCAGCAGCGTGACCTCGCGGGCCACCACCCCCAGCTTGGGGCGACCCCGGGCGCGCTGGGGCTCGGGGGCGGGGAGGGGGGTGGGCGGCTCGGGCGGCAGGGTGGCGGCATACCGTTGCACCACGTCGGCCTCGCTGCCGCGGGTGTCCACCTCCAGCAAGGCACTGGTGTCGGCGTTGAACAGCAGGATGGGGCCGTGTTCACCCCCGTCGGTCACCCGTTTGATGGCCAAGGCCACGTCGGCCAGCGAACCGGTGGCCAAGCGTTGTGTGCCCTGGAAGGCAATGCACTGGGGTGGCGGGGGGGCAGAAGGGGATGAGGGATCGTCCATGGGCTTATTTTACCCGGGTATTTATATTTTTACCAGGGTAATATAAGCCGTTCAAGCTTTGGTGGGCAGGCCGTAGAAGCGGCGGATGCAGTCCCAGATGGCCTGGGGCTCATCGGCATAGGTGAGCAGGTGCAGGTCGTCGGGCGAAATGGTGCCGTATTCCACCAGCGCTTCGAAGTTGAACAGCTTGTGCCAGTAGTCGGTGCCGAACAGCACGATGGGCACGGGCTTGGCCTTGCCGCACTGCACCAGGGTGATGACTTCGAACAACTCATCCAGCGTGCCAAAGCCACCGGGGAACACCACCAGCGCCTTGGCCCGCATCATGAAGTGCATCTTGCGCATGGCGAAGTAGTGGAACTTGAAGCTCAGCTCCGGCGACACCCAGGGGTTGGCCCCTTGTTCGTGCGGCAGGGCGATGTTGAGGCCCACCGTCAGGGCCCCTGCCTCCGCGGCGCCGCGGTTGGCGGCTTCCATGATGCCGGGGCCACCGCCCGTGCAGACAAACAGCTGTTCGCCCGGGGTGCAGCACTGGCTGTTTTCGGCCACGATGCGCCCGAATGCCCGGGCCTGCTCGTAAAAGTAGGCGTTGCGCAGTTGGCGTTCGGCCCGTTGGATGGCGGCAGCATCACCACCGGCCTGGGCTTGGGCCAGTTGTTCGCGGGCCACGTCTTCCGACACAAAGCGGGCGCTGCCATACACCACCACGGTGTTGTCGATGCCCAGGGCCCGTTGGGTCAGGTCGGGTTTGAGCATTTCCAGTTGCAGCCGGATGCCGCGGGTTTCGCGGCGCAGCAGGAACTCGGGGTCGGCAAAGGCCAGGCGGTGGGCCGCGGCGTCGATGGGGGCTCCGGATGCTGCATGGGCTTGCAGTTCGGCCCAGGCATCGGCCAAGCGGTCGGTGTTGAGGTTTTGGGTGTTTTCCATGGGACCAGGGACGGGATCAGGTGAAACAAACGAACATGTGCACGGCCCGATCATGCACCACGGTGGTGACGAATTCCGGGGTGGTGGGGCAGCAAAAAAGGCTCCCGAAGGAGCCTTTTTGACGAGGGCGGCTGAGGGTCAGACGCGCTTGCGGTATTCACCGGTGCGGGTGTCGATTTCGATGCGGTCGCCTTGGTTGACGAACAGGGGCACGGGCACTTCGAAGCCGGTGGCGATCTTGGCGGGCTTGAGCACCTTGCCGGACGTGTCGCCCTTGACGGCGGGTTCGGTCCAGGTGATTTCGCGCTCGACGCTGGTGGGCAGTTCGACGGAGATGGCCTTGCCGTCGTAGAACACCACTTCAACGGGCATGCCGTCTTCCAGGTAGTTCAGGGAGTCGCCCATGTTTTCGGCTTCGACTTCGTACTGGTTGTACTCGGTGTCCATGCACACGTACATGGGGTCGGCGAAGTAGGAGTAGGTGCACTCTTTCTTGTCAAGGATGACGTTGTCGATCTTGTCGTCGGCCTTGAACACCACTTCGGTGCCGAAGTTGGCGATCAGGCTCTTGAGCTTCATGCGCACGGTGGCGGCACCGCGGCCGCCACGGGCGTATTCGGTTTTCAGGACCACCATGGGGTCCTTGCCGTGCATGATGACGTTGCCGGCGCGGATTTCTTGGGCGATTTTCATGAGAGTGAGGTCGGATGGGTGCCGCGGCGCGCGGCGGACAGTGCGCCGCGGCAAGCTTGGCCGGCGGCATCAAGGTAACCGGGCATTCTACCCGGTCAGGGTGGCGAGGCCTTGGCCGTTCCGCCGCGGGCGGGGCTCAGCGTCGGCCTCCGCCCCCACCTCCGCCCTTGCCGTCCTTGCCGCCACGGTGCTGAGCGGCCCGCCGCTGGGCGCGTTGGAGCAGTTCGCGGTCGCTCAGGGTGGAATCCGGGTTGTCCTGGCGGAACTGGTCGATGCGTTGTTGCAGCGTCTGCCCGGTGGTGGCCAGGCTGCGCTCTTGCAGCTTGGCGAGGATGGTGGCCTTGATGTTGGCGGCTTCGTTGTCCACCAGACCTTCGAAGCGACCACGCCTGCGCCGAAGGAAGGCTGGAACCTGCTCGTGCTTCTGTGGTGCCTGCCCTTCGCGATCGACCCAGGCCGCTTGGCCTTCAGGGACATCCACTTCGCCGCTGTCGTTGAAGAGCACCGTGGCCCCTTCCAGCACCAGGATGTGGGTGCCGAGTTCGTCGGCGGGAGTGCCGTCGGTCGGGCCGAGGTGCTGCAGCTCGAAGTCGGTGCCGCGGATGCCGATGGTGGCCACAGGGGTCTTCAGGCGAAAGCCCGGGCGGTGGGCCTTGCCAATCCAGCCGGTGACCATGCGCAAGCCGCCTTGCAGCAGGGTGATCCAACTCAGGTCCTGGGGGTCGCCCTGGAGCCGGAAGGCGTCCACGCGGATGCTGCTGCGGGGGCGGGCCGCCAGGTAGGCCCCGTCGCTCCACTGGGCGTGCAACTCGCTGCCCGGGCCGGTGGTGATGAGGTCGCCCACATGCACCGCCTCGCCCACCAGGGGCTGTCGATGGTGGCCGTTGGCGCTGGTGATCTGCACCTCGCCCTGAACCAGCTTGACCTGCGCCGCCGCGGGCTCCGAAGCCCAGGCGGGCAAGGCGGGCAGGGCGGCCAAGCCGCTGGCCCAGGGCAGGCTTTGGAGCAACAGGTGGCGGCGGTTCAGGCGGAGGCGGGCGAGGATGGGCTGGTCCATGCCAGCAATTGTGTGACCAAGTCGGGCTGTTGGCACAACGCATCGCGGGTGCGCTGGGGCCAGTCGGTGTCGTCGGGCCAGGCGGTGGGCTCGGGGGAGGCGGAAGCGTCAGGGGCGTTCCACCAGCGGTGCCAGTCTTGCAGGTGGGCGGGCACGTTCAAGCGCTCCAGGAACGCCGCCAGCTTGGCGTGGTGGGCACCATCGTCTTGCGGGTAGATGTGCCACACCAAAGGCTTGCCTGCCCACAGGGCGCGCACCAGCGAGTCTTCGCCGCGCACCATGTTCCAGTCGCAGGCCCACAGCAGGTGGTCGTAGTCGTCCTGGCTGAGGGGGGGCAGAAACTGCACGGTCAGCTGCCCGTGGTGCAGGGGCGGCGGCAGCGCGTCCGGGGGGCTGGTGGAGCGGTCCAGGCCCAGGGCCGACCAGGCCGCCAGCACCGCCGCGCGGGGGCGGCCATGTGCCACCAGCAGGGTGTGGGGCCGGGCGTCGTGGCTCAGGCGGCGCAGCAGCTGGGGCAGGGCAGGGGGTTCGTAACAGAACAGGCTGACCACGGTCTGGCCGGTCCAGGCCACGCCGTGCCGGGCCAGCCAAGCCGCGCGGTCAAACCGCTGCTGGCGCTGGGCCAGGTCGGGCTCGCGCAGCAAGCCGCCGGTGCGGGGGCTGAAGCCGGGGTAGTGGAAGTGTTTGGTCCAGCCCTTGGCGGGGCCGCTCATCACGGGTGAGGGCAGGCGGTGGCAGCGCTCGGCGTAGGGTTCGGCGGTCAGGTACTCCAGGTTCAGCCACACCGGAATTTTCAAGTCTTTTTGGCCTCCAGCGCTTTCATATAAAGCGTGAGCAGCTATGAATTCAGGACTGATTTCGCACCCAAAACCTTCCACCCACACGTCGGCCCGCGGCCAGGTGGTGGTGTCTTGGACGGTGTGGCGCGATTCGCTCAAGCTCCAGGGCAGCACCTGCACGCCGGGTTCGCCTTCGGGGGCCATCCATTGCAAGGCGCTGGCGTCGTCCACCCACAGGCGCACGCGCTGGCCGCGCCGAGCCAGCTGGCGCGACAGCCGCCACAACACGCCCAGGTCGCCGTGGTTGTCGATGACGCGGCAGAACACGTCCCACAACAGGCTGGGCGGGGTTGGGGTGGCTTGGGGGGCAGGGCGGGCATCCATGCATCCAGTATGACAATACCGCCCCAGCACCCTGCCGCCATGTCCGACACCACCCCACCGCCCAGCCCTTCGCCCGCCGCTCAGTCCGCCTTGCCCCCGGCCTCAGCGCCTGCCGCGGTCCCCGCCACCCCGCCCCCCGCGCACAGCCCCGAGTTGCTGGCGCAGGTGGCGGCTTTGCCCACCTTGCCAGGCGTGTACCGGTACTTCGATGCCGCCGACCAGGTGCTGTACGTGGGCAAGGCCCGCAACCTCAAGCGCCGGGTGTCCAGCTACTTCCAGCGCACGCTGGACGGCACCCGCATCGGGCAGATGGTCAGCCGCATCGTGCGGCTGGAAACCACCGTGGTGCGCACCGAGGCTGAGGCCCTGCTGCTGGAGAACAACCTCATCAAGACGTTGAACCCCAAGTTCAACATCCTGTTCCGCGACGACAAGAGCTACCCCTACCTGCGCCTGGGCAAGGGCCCGGTGGGGGCCTTGCAGCGCGACCCCTCCGGCGCGGACGACGGCCCCCCTGCGCCCACCGACTACCCCCGCATGTCGTACTACCGCGGGGCGGTGGACAAGCGCCACCAGTACTTCGGGCCTTACCCCAGCGCCTGGGCGGTGAAGGAAAGCATCCAGCTCATGCAGAAGGTGTTTCGGCTGCGCACCTGCGAGGACACCGTGTTTGCCCACCGCACCCGGCCCTGCCTGCTGTTCCAGATCAAGCGCTGCACCGGCCCCTGCGTGGGCATGATTTCGGTGGCCGATTACGCCGCCGACGTGGCCCGGGCCGCGGCCTTCCTGAATGGCGAAACCCAGCAGGTGCTGCAAGACCTGCAACGCCAGATGATGGACCACGCCGAGCACCTGGCCTTTGAAAAAGCCGCCGAGGTGCGCAACCAGGTCACGGCGCTGTCCACCGTGCTGCAACAGCAGTCCATCGACAACATGGCCGACCAGGACGTGGACATCCTGGCCGTGCGGGTGCAGGGCGGGCGGGCCTGCGTCAACCTGGCCATGGTGCGCGGGGGGCGCCACCTGGGCGATCGGGCCTACTTCCCCAGCCATGTGGAAGACGGCACCGCCTGGCGCCACCAGGACGACGCAGCGGAGGCCGACACCGACCTGCGCCCCACCCCCGCGCCCGAACAGCTGGTGCTGGAAGCCTTTTTGGCCCAGCACTACACCCAGGTGCCCCCGCCGCCCGTGCTGGTGCTGGGCCAGGGCGTGGACGCGGGCCTGCTGGAGGCGCTGACCGAGCAGACCGGGGTGCGCCTGCACGCCGTCACCAGCCCGCGCGAGCACCGCCGTGCCTGGCTGGACATGGCCCAGACCAACGCCGACCTGCAGCTGGCCCGCCTGCTGGCCGAAGAAGGCTCGCAACAGGCCCGCACCCGGGCGCTGGCCGACGCGTTGGACCTGACGCTGGACGACCTGAGCCGCCTGCGCATCGAGTGTTTCGACATCTCGCACACCGCGGGGGAATCCACCCAGGCCTCGTGTGTGGTGTTCGAAAACCACCAGATGCAAAGCAGCCAGTACCGCCGCTACGGCATCAGCGACATCACCCCGGGCGACGACTACGCCGCCATGCGCCAGGTGCTGACGCGGCGCTACGGCAAACTGGCCGAAGCGCTGCGGGCGGCTGCTGCCGAGTCCGGGGGCGCGTCGGGCACCGCCACAGCGGCCGGTGGGGCCCGCCTGCCCGACCTGGTGCTGGTGGACGGTGGCAAGGGTCAGGTCAGCATGGCGCGCGAGGTGTTCGAGTCGCTGGGGCTGGACCTGTCGGTCATCGTGGGCGTTGAAAAAGGCGAGGGCCGCAAGGTCGGCCTGGAAGAGCTGGTGTTTGCCGACGGGCGCGACAAGGTCTACCTGGGCAAGGATTCGGCAGCGCTGATGCTGGTGGCCCAGATCCGCGACGAGGCCCACCGCTTCGCCATCACCGGCATGCGAGCGCAACGCGCCAAGGTGCGCACGGGCGGCAGTCGGCTGGAAGACGTGCCAGGCATCGGCCCCAAACGCCGGGCCAAGCTGTTGCAACGCTTTGGCGGCGTCAAAGGGGTGGAGGCCGCCAGCGTGGCCGACCTGCTCACCGTGGAAGGCATTTCGGTGGAGCTGGCCGACGCCATCTACCGCGCCTTGCACTGATAATCGCCCACCATGTTCTTCAACCTGCCGACCTTGCTGACCTGGGCGCGCATCGTCGCCATTCCGCTGATCGTGGGGGTGTTCTACCTCGATGGTTGGAGCATGGCCGACCGCAACCTGACCGCCACGGTCTTGTTTGTGGTGTTTGCCGCCACCGACTGGGCCGACGGCTACCTGGCCCGGCGGCTCAACCAGACGTCGGCGTTCGGGGCGTTTCTGGACCCGGTGGCCGACAAGTTCCTGGTTTGCGCCAGCCTGCTGGTGCTGGTGCATCTGGAGCGGGCCGATGTGTTCGTGGCCCTCATCATCATCGGGCGCGAAATCGCCATCTCGTCACTGCGCGAATGGATGGCCATCATCGGTGCCACCAAAAGTGTGGCCGTCCACATGATTGGCAAGCTCAAGACCTCGGTGCAAATGACGGCCATCCCCTTTTTGCTGTTCAACGGCAAGGTGTTCGGGGTGGTGGACACCGCCGTGTGGGGGCAGTGGCTGATCTGGCTGTCCGCGGTGCTCACCGTGTGGTCCATGGTGTATTACCTGCGCAAAGCCTTGCCCGAAATCCGCGCCCGCGCCCGTTGACGTTGGCGGGTGCCCATGCCGTCGGCGGATTCCACGTCTCCTCAAGCCTGGCTTCGGGCCATGCCCGTGGTGTTTGTGCTCATCTGGAGCACGGGCTTCATCGTGGCGCGCTATGGCATGCCCCATGCGCCGCCGTTGTCGTTCCTGGCGGTGCGTTATGCCCTGTCGGTGCTGTGTTTCGGTGTGTGGGTGGTGGTCGCGGGTGTGGCCTGGCCGCGCACGCGGGGGCAGTGGCTGCACCTGGCCGTGACCGGGGTGCTGATGCACGCCGGATACCTGGGGGGCGTCTGGGCCGCGGTGAAGGCTGGCATGGGCTCGGGCCTGACGGCGTTGATCGTGGGTGTGCAACCGGTGCTCACGGCGTTGTGGCTGTCGGCGGCAGGCACCCGCGTGTCTGCCCGTCAGTGGGCGGGTCTGGGGCTGGGTTTTGTGGGCCTGGTGCTGGTGGTGTCGCGCAAGTTTGCCCAAGGCGGCCCGGGTGACACGGCCACCTGGCTCAACCTGTCGTACGCGGTGGGGGCGCTGGTGTGCATCACCGCGGGCACGCTGTACCAGAAGCGCCATGTCACCCCATGCGACGTGCGTTCGGCCAACGCCGTGCAGTTGGTGGCGGCGCTGGTGGTCACCCTGCCGCTGGCGCTGCTGGAGACCGAACCCATGGTGTGGCACCCCGAATTGGTGGGGGCCATGGCGTGGTCGGTGTTCGGGCTGACGCTGGGCGGCAGTTCGCTGCTGTACCTGCTGATCCAGCGCGGGGCCGCGGCCACGGTCAGCAGCCTGATGTACCTGGTGCCGCCGTGCACCGCGTTGATCGCCTGGGTGCTGTTTGGGGAACCCATCACCCCACTGACCGTGCTGGGGATTGCCGTGACCGCCCTGGGGGTGGGGCTGGTGGTTCGTGCGCCGTCAGGAAAGGTGACCGGATAGACTTGCTGTTGCGACTAGAATTCGCCTCCGCCATTTCTCAATGCGCCTGCGGAATTGCCACGGCGCATGGACTGGACCCCGTGTCCACTCAAAGGATTTTTCGTGAACAAGACAGAACTCATCGAGCACATTGCCAACGACGCCGACATCCCCAAGGCATCGGCCACCCGCGCACTGGATGCCGCCTTGGCCGCCATTGCCGCCACGCTGAAAGAAGGCGGTTCGGTGTCCCTGGTGGGCTTTGGCACTTTCGAAGTGGGCCAGCGCGCCGCCCGTTCCGGTCGCAATCCCCGCACCGGTGAGTCGATTAAAATCGATTCCGCCAAAGTGCCCAAGTTCCGTGCTGGCAAAGCACTGAAAGACGCCGTCAACTGATCCTGACGGGGGGCGGCCCCTCCACATTCCCATGCATGAGGCGAACGTGTGTTCGCCTTTTTTCTTGGCTGTTTTCTGGCATTTCCTGCTTGGCCTCACAGGGTTCCATCCATGTTCGATTTTGTCCGCAACAACACCCGCTTTCTCGGCCTCCTGATGGCGCTGTTCATCGTGCCCGGCTTCATCTTGATGGGGGTGGACGGGTACCGCAACTTCGACCGTGGTGAAACCGTGGCAACTGTGGCGGGTTCGTCCATCAAACGCGAGGAATGGGACAACGCCCACCGCCAGGAGGTGGACCGCATCCGGGCGCAGCAGCCCAACATCGACATCAAGCAGTTCGACACCGACGAAGCCCGCTACCTCACGCTGGAGCGCCTGGTTCGTGAGCGGGTGTTGAAGGAAGCGGCGCGCAAGAGTCATCTGGTCACCAGCAACCAGAAGCTGGCCAACGAGCTGCAACGCAACGAAGTGATCGCCACCCTGCGCAAGCCCGACGGCTCGCTGGACATGGACCGCTACAAACAGCTGCTGGCCGCACAGGGCATGTCGCCCGAGATGTTCGAAGCCCAGATGCGGCAGGACCTGTCGATGCGTCAGGTCAACCAGGGGGTCACCGGCTCCGCATTCGCCACTCCGGGGGCTGCCAAAGCCTCTCTGGATGCGTTTTTTGAACGCCGCGAAGTGCAGTGGGTGCGCTTTGAAACCGCCAAGCAGACCGCCAAGGTCCAAATCAGCGACGACGACATTGCGGCCTACTACAACGCCCACCCGGCCGATTTCCAGCAGGCCGAGCGGGCCGACGTTGAATACGTGATGCTGGACCTGGCCGCCGTGACCGAGGCCATTCAGGTGTCCGATGCCGACGTCAAGGCGTATTACGACCAGAACGCCACCCGTTACAGCTCCAAGGAAGAGCGTCGCGCCAGTCACATCCTCATCAACGCGGCGGCCAAGGCGCCTGCCGCTGAGCGCGAGGTCGCCAAGGCCAAGGCCGAGGAGCTGCTGGCCCAGGTCCGCAAGAACCCGGCGTCGTTTGCCGAGCTGGCCAAGAAGAACTCGCAAGACCCCGGTTCCGCACCGCAAGGGGGCGACCTGTCGTACTTCCAGCGCGGGGCCATGGTCAAGCCGTTTGAAGACGCCGCCTTCGGCCTGAAAAAGGGCGACGTGTCCGACGTGGTGGAAACCGAGTTCGGCTACCACATCATCCACGTCACGGACATCAAGCCCTCGGTGGTGCGTCCGCTGGACCAGGTGAAGCCCGAAATCGTGGCCGAGCTGAAAAAGCAGCAGGCCCAGCGTGAATTTGCCGAAAAGGCCGACCTGTTCGGCAACCTGGTGTACGAGCAGGCCGAAACCTACGCCCCCGTGGCCGAAAAGCTCAAGCTCAAGGTGCAGACCTACGCTGGCCTGACCCGCACCCCCGATGCCAAGACCCCCGCCGCCCTGGCCCAGCCCAAGGTGATCGAGGCGGTGTTCTCGGCCGACGCCCTGGACAAGAAGCGCAACACCGAGGCCCTGGAGATCGGCCCCAACCAGCTGCTGTCGGTCCGGGTGACGCGCCATCAACCCGCACAAACGCTGCCCTTGGCCGAGGTGAAGACCCGAGTGCGCGAAGTGCTGTTGAACGAGCGGGCACAGGCGCTGGCCAAGACGGAAGGCGAAAAGGCCCTGGCCGCCTGGAAGGCCGGTGGCGACGCCAAGTTGCCTGCCGCCGTGGTCGTGTCCCGCAACAAGCCCGAAGGTCTGCAGACCCGCGAAGTGCTGGCCGCGCTCAGCGCCGACCTGACCCAGGCCCCGGCCTGGGTGGGCGTGGACCTGGGGCCGCAGGGCTACACCGTGCTGAAGGTCCTGAAGGTGCAGCCGCGTGAAGCGCCTTCGGCGGACATGGCCAAGCAAGAGGTTCAGCAATACGAGCAATGGTGGGCCAGCGCCGAAGGTCAGGCCTACTACGAGTGGCTGAAAAAGCGCTTCAAGGTGGACTTCAAAGTGGCCAAGCCCGGGGCTGATCAGAAAAAGGTCTGACGACCGGGACAGAATTCCGCCAAACCCTGGTTATAATGGCGGGCTACGGTGGCTGTAGCTCAGTTGGTAGAGTCCCAGATTGTGATTCTGGTTGTCGTGGGTTCGAGCCCCATCAGTCACCCCAAAACATGAAAATAGCCCGGTGTTCGCACCGGGCTTTTTTGTTTCTGAGCCCCGGCTGCGGGGCTCTTGGTGGCGGGGTTCTTTTTTCGCCCCAGGTCAGCCGTTGACCATCACCAGCTTGCCTTGCACACCCCGGCTGCCCATGCTGGCGTAAGCCTGTTTCAGCTCGGCCATGGGCAGGGCCTGGTGGATCAGCGGTTTGACCTTGCCTTGGGCGTACCACTGGGCCAGCTCCCCCATCATGGCCGCATTGGCCTTGGGCTCGCGGCGGGCGAAGTCGCCCCAGAACACCCCCACCAGTGAAGCCCCTTTGAGCAGCGGCAGGTTCATGGGCAGTTGCGGGATGGTGGGGCTGCTGGCAAACCCCACCACCAGGTAGCGCCCGCGCCAGGCGATGCTGCGAAACACCGGCTCGGCCAGCTGGCCGCCCACGGGGTCGTACACCACGTCGGGGCCCTTGCCGTCGGTCAGGCGTTTGATTTCGTCACGCAGGCTGCCCTCGGGGGTGTGGACGCTGTAGTTCAGCGTGGCATCGGCCCCCAGCCGGGTGCAGGTGGCGCATTTGTCGTCGCTGGAGGCCGCGGCAATCACCTTGGCCCCCACGGCCTTGGCGATCTGGATGGCCGCGGTGCCCACGCCCCCGGCTGCGCCCAGGATCAGCACCGTCTCGCCCGCCTTGAGTTGCGCCCGGTCCACCAACGCGTGGTGCGAGGTGGCGTAGGTCATGATGAAGGCGGCGGCGTCCACCGCAGGGAAGCCCTTGGGCAAGGGCATGCACATGGCCGCTTGGGTCAGCACATGGGTGCCAAAGCCGCCCGTGCCTTGCAGGCAGGCCACGGTGTCGCCGGGGCGCAGGTGGGTCACCCCGTCGCCGCAGGCTTCCACCACACCGGCAAATTCCGAGCCCGGCACAAACGGCAGGGGCGGTTTCATCTGGTACTTGCCCTGCACGATGAGCAGGTCGGGGAAGTTGAGGCTGGCCGCCTGGATGGCCACGCGCACCTGACCCGGCCCCGGCTCAGGGGTGGGCAGCTCTTTCCATTGCAGGTCCTGGACCCCGGTGGTTTGTTCACACAGCCAAGCGTGCATGTGTTGTCTCCGAAAAATGGGTTGGGTTCGGCCACATTCTGCGGGTGTCCCGTCGCCAGCGCTGTCGCCCGCCCGACGCTCCCAAAGCCCGACGCCTAGAATCCGGCGCATGAAAATCCTCATCTCCAACGACGACGGTTACCAGGCCCCTGGCATCGAGGCGTTGTACAACGCACTGAAAGACGTGGCCGACGTCGAGGTGGTGGCCCCCGAGCACAACAACAGCGCCAAATCGAACGCGCTGACGCTGAACGCCCCGCTGTACGTGCACCGGGCGTCCAACGGCTTTCGGTACGTCAACGGCACCCCGGCCGACTGCGTGCACATTGCGCTCACCGGGCTGCTGACCGAGCGCCCGGACCTGGTGGTGTCCGGCATCAACAACGGGGCCAACATGGGGGACGACACCATTTATTCGGGCACCGTGGGCGCGGCGATGGAGGGTCATTTGTTCGGCATCCCGGCCATTGCGTTTTCGCAGGTGGACAAGGGCTGGCAGCACCTGGACACCGCGGCCCTCGCCGCCCGGCACCTGGTACGGCAACTGTTGCCCACGTTGAAGGCCACGGCAGCGTCCACGCCGCCGTGGCTGCTCAACGTCAACATCCCCAATGTGCCTGCGGCCCAGCTCAAGGGTTTCAAGGTGGTGCGGTTGGGGCGGCGGCATGCGGCCGAGGCGGTGATTCAGCAGGTCAACCCCCGGGGTGAGACCATGTACTGGATTGGCGCGGCAGGCCCGGCGTCCGATGCCGGTGAGGGCACCGACTTTCACGCCAGCGCACAGCACCACGCCACCATCACGCCCTTGCAGGTGGACCTGACGCACCACAGCGCCTTGCCACACTGGGCCCCCATGGCCCGCCAGTGGGACCAAGGCTGGGCCGATGGGCTGCCCACGGAGTGCGCATGAAGCCGCCGGCCCGTCCCCGTCCCGGTTTCCCGGCCAGCTTGCCGTCCAGTGGTGGCTCCAGTGTCGGGCGGATTGCTATTAACTCTGTAGCGTTAAACCCAATCAATAAAAGCGCTGGAGCCCAATTTTTGCCGCCTGTTGGGTTGGGCATGGACTCGGTGGCCGTGCGGGCGGCCATGGTGCGCAAGCTGGCGGGGCAGGGCATTGCCCACCCGGCGGTGTTGCAGGCCATGGGGGAGGTGGAACGCCATCGGTTTGTGGACAGCGCCCTGGTCAACCAGGCGTACGAGGACACCAGCCTGCCCATCGGGCTGGGGCAGACCATTTCCAAGCCCAATGTGGTGGCCCGCATGCTGGAGTTGCTGCTGGCCGATCGGCCCTTGCCTCTGGGGCGGGTGCTGGAAATCGGCACGGGCTGCGGTTACCAGGCCGCGGTGCTGGCGCGGTTGTGCACCGAGGTCTACAGCATCGAACGCCTGAAGGGTTTGCACGACAAGGCCAAGGCCAACCTGCGGGCGTTTCGCATCCCCAACCTGCACCTGTTGTTTGGCGACGGCATGCTGGGTTACCCGGCAGGGGTGCCGTATGCGGGCATCGTCTCGGCGGCTGGCGGGGAGGCCATTCCCCAGGCCTGGATCGACCAGTTGGCGGTGGGCGGGCGCATCGTGGCTCCCACGGTGTCCGGCCAGAACTCGCAGAGCTTGGTGGTGGTGGACAAAACCCCCACGGGTGTGCGCCACACCGTGCTGGAGGCGGTTCAGTTCGTCCCTCTAAAATCGGGCATCGCCTGAGTGCCGCCGCACCGGGTCGCCTCTGTTTGTCCTTTCTTCCCCCTTCGGTTCCTGACATGTCCAGATCCCCTCGTGCGTCGCGGTCTTTTGCCTCAACAGGTGTTGTTGCTTCGGGGGTGTCCGGTGGCCGTCACGCCATGACGCGCCATGCGGCGTTGGCGCTGGCCGCTGTGTGGGCTTTGGGGTTGGCGGGCTGTTCCAGCACCCGCGTGGCACCTCCCGCTCCTGTGGAAGACCGGGGTTCGGCCCGCGCCGCACCCGGGGTCGCGGCACCGGCCCCGGTGGCCGCCTCGACATCCGCCGCGGCACCGGCGGTGGTGGACCTGGGCAACCAGCCGGGTCACTACACCGTCAAGCCCGGCGACAACCTCATCCGCATCGGGTTGGAAAGCGGCCAGAACTGGCGCGACATCGCCCGCTGGAACCAGTTGGAAAACCCCAACCGCATTGAAGTGGGGCAGGTGCTGCGGGTGATTCCGCCGTCGGCCACCCCGGTGGCTGCGCCTGCCAAGCCGGGTGCGCCGGTCGCGGCTGCGATCGCTCCAGCGCCTTCGGCCCCGGGTGTGGCCACCGCGCCCGTGACCGGCAGTGCCGTGGCGGCCCAGCCGCTGCCCGCCGCGGGGGCGGCTCCCGCACCGGCTTCGTCGTCGGCCCCGTCTGCCGCCGCCCCTGTGGCCGCATCGGCCCCGGCGCCTGCTCCGGCCAAGGCCGCGGCATCCGATGACATTGCCTTCATCTGGCCCGCCGCGGGCAGCGTGGTGGCGGGTTTTGACGAGCAAAAGAACAAGGGCCTGGGCATTGCCGGCAAGTCGGGCGAGCCCGTGCTGGCCGCCGCCGAAGGGCGTGTGGTGTATGCCGGGTCGGGCCTGCGGGGCTACGGCAACCTCATCATCCTCAAACACAACAAC
>DASUON010000525.1:0-2440 GCA_036276615.1 Burkholderiaceae bacterium | reverse complement strand
TGACGCGGTCTACGCGCTTAACCACAGACCTCGAAAGTGCTTGGGTTACCTCACCCCACACGAGGTGTTTTACGGCTTGGAGATCTCGCCAATTAAACTGCCTTCTGATGCACTTTGTCTGTGAATCTGCGAATGAAAATGCCTTCTTGCGCTTTATATAAAAGCGCAAGCAGCTACTGATTTTGTAGTATTTTCGCCAGCACATCGGCGTCCACATTGCCGCCGGTCAGCGCCAGTCCCACGCAGCGACCTGCCAGCCCGCGGCCTGGTTCAAGCCCCGAGCCGGGGGCCGGGTGGTCGCGCTCTTGCAGGGCCGCGGCCAATGCTGCGGCCCCGGCCCCTTCGGCCACGTTGTGCGTGTCGGTGTACAGGGCGTGCATGGCCTGGGCCACTTCGGCGTCGGTCACCTGCACCACGCGGGCCAGGTGGGGGCGCAGGATGTCCAGTGCCGCCTGGTCGGCCACGCGGCAGGCCATGCCGTCGGCCAGCTGGGTGGACACGGGCGCTTCCACCACCCGCCCGGCGGCGATGGAGTCGGCATAGGTGGTGGCATGGGCGCTGACCACGCCCACCACCTCCAGCGAGCGGCCCAGGGCCAGCTTGGCGGCAATGGCCGAGCACGCGCCCGAGCCCTGGCCGATGGGCACGTACACCACGTCCAGCTGGGGCACGGCGCGCATCAGCTCCCACCAGTAGGTGGCCACGCCGCGCAGCAGGTCGGGGTGGAAGCTGGGCACCATGTGCGCGCCGCTACCTGACTGGTTTTGCGCGGCCAGGGCCATGGCGTGTTCGCGGCTTTCCTGGAAGTCGGTGCCGTGTTCGATCAGCTCCACGCCCAGCGCCCGCATGGCGGCGTTCTTTTCGGTGCTGTTGCCATGCGGCACGACGATGGTGCAGCGCACGCCATGCGCCCGTGCCGCCCAGCCCATGCTCTGGCCGTGGTTGCCGCGGGTGGCGCTGATGACGTGGGCGGGCAGCTGGCCACGGGCCCGGAGCTGGTCGAAGTAGGTCAGCCCGCCGCGGATCTTGAACGCGCCCACCGGGGTGTGGTTCTCGTGCTTGACCCAGCATTCGGTGCCCAGGCGCTGGCCCAGCAGCGCCCAGCGGTACTGCGGCGTGGGCTGGAACTCGCGGTGCACCACCTGGGCGGCGGCTTCGATGTCGGAGAGGGTGGGCAACAAGTGGGTGGGCATGGGTGATTCAACCGAGGGACGCCAGGGTGGGGGACGACAGCTCCACCGTGCCCCGCGGCGTGTCCAGGGTGGCGGTCAGGGTGGCGGGGCCTTCAGCCACCGGCACGCCACGCAGCCCGATGGCCGTCAGCGCCGCCGACACCCGGGGCGCGTCGGGGTGTTGCAACCGCCAGTCGGTCAGGCGCACGGGGCTGGGGGGCAGGCGGTCGGTGGGGTGGCGGTCGCCCCATTCGATCAGCGTGGGCACCGCGCCGCCCAGCAGCCGTTGGCCGTCGGGGCGCACGGAAATTTGCCAGCGCAGCTCGCCCTCGGGCGTGGGGCGGCTGGCTGCCAGGACCGGGCCGTTGTCCAGCCCCTGCTGTTGCAGCGCATGCAGCGCCGTTGGAATGTGGGGCACGCGCGCCACCCAGTGGATGAGCGCCGGGCCGTGGTCGGCCACCTGTTGGCGCCAGGCGGGTGCGTCCATGTCGAACCAACGCCGATGACCTGGGGGCAGTTGAGGGCTGGCCTGGGGATCGATGGCGATGATTTCCAGATACGCCCCGGCAAAGCCCGGCGCCGCAATGTTCAGCAGCCGGTTGTGGGTGCCCATCAGCGGATGTTGCCCGCCCGCAGCGGGCGTCACGCCCAGCGTGGCTTCGCACCAGGCCGAGCCCTCGTCCAGGGTGTGGGCCAGGATGACCAAATGGTCCAACGTGGGGGTGTGGGTGGCCATGGCGCGGCTTCAGCAGGTCACGCGGCCCAGGATGCAGTCGGCCACGTCGCCGCCCACCCACACCTGGCCGGTGGCGTCGCGGGTGAGGTAGACCCGGCCATCCCGGCCCAGGGCCTGGCCTTGGGCGGCCACGTAGGCGTCGGGCAGCCAGCCGTCGGCCATCAGCCACTGGGCCAGGCTGGCGTTGAGGCTGCCGGTGACCGGGTCTTCGGGGACGCCGATGACGTCCACAAAACCGCGCACCAGCAGCTGGTGGTCGGGCGCGGTGGTGGGGGGGGCAGTGGGTTCGGCGGACGCGGGACGCAGGCCGGTGGCAAAGGCGCGGGCTTCGCGGCTGGCGCGGTGGATCAGGCCCACGCCGGTGGCGTCTGCTTCGTGGGCTTGGGGGTGGGTGAGGGCGGCCACGCCCACGTTCAGGCCCAGGCGGGCCAGGGTGGCGTGGTCGGGTTGCAGGGTGGCCACGGTGTCGGGCTGGTCCAGCAGCAGGCCCAGCCAGTGGGGGCCGTTGTCCAGGTGTTGGGCGGCCAGCACC
>DASUON010000524.1:0-6188 GCA_036276615.1 Burkholderiaceae bacterium | reverse complement strand
CTTGTCGATGACGATGAAGGCCAGCCAGAACACAACGACGCCCAACAGGGCAAACACCACCGATCCAAAGAAGGCGGCGGGCCTGAACCATTCGAGTTCCATGAGTTGCACTCCTGAGGGTTGTCCGTTGCGCCGTATTGTGAACCCTTGGCGGGGCCGTTCACACGGTGGTCACCAAGGTGAGGCACAACCGATGCTCCCCTTGATTTTTCACCTCCTCTACTGCGATGACCACCCTGCAAACCCCTTCCCGTCGTGAGTTCGTCCTTCGTCTGGCCTCTGTGGCAGCGCTCTCCAGCGCGGGCGCGGCCCTGACCGCCTGCGGCGGTGACGGAGATCCCCCACAGTTCAACCACGGCGTGGCCAGCGGGGACCCGCTGAGTGACCGCGTCATGCTGTGGACGCACGCCCAATATCCCGGGCTCCATGAAGATGTACCCCTGACCTGGGAAGTGGCCACCGACGCAAGTTTTGCCACCGTGGTCGCCAGCGGTAACACCACGGCCACGGCCACCACGGGGCACACCGTCAAGGTCGATGCCATGGGACTGAAAGCGGGCACGGAGTACCGTTTCCGCTTCCGCAATGGCACCCACGCGTCGCCCGTGGGCCTCACCCGGACCCTTCCCGCCGCCGGGGCCACCGAGGTCAAGCTGGCCGTGATGAGCTGCTCCAACTACCCGGCAGGCTACTTCCACGCCTATTCCGAGGTGGCGAAATCAGGGGCTCAGTTTGCCGTGCACCTGGGTGACTTCATCTACGAGTACCCCGCAGGGGGCTATGCCAGCGCCGATGCCGTCGCCCTGGGCCGCGTGGTCAACCCCACCCACGAGTGTGTGAACCTGGACGACTATCGCAAGCGCTACGCACAGTACCGGTCCGACCCCGACAGCAAAGTGCTGCACGCCAGCCTGCCGCTGATTGCCGTGTGGGACGACCACGAGATTGCCAACGACACCTACAAAGACGGCGCAGAAAACCACAGCGCCGCCACCGAGGGCTCATTTGCCGCACGCCGCGCCGCCGCACTTCAAGCCTGGCACGAATGGATGCCCGTGCGCACCCTGGACAAGACCGACCTGCGAAAGATCTACCGCAGCTTTGACTTTGGCGGCCTGGTCGCGCTGCACATGCTGGAGACACGGGTGCTGGCCCGCGACAAGCAGATCGAATTCTCCGAACTGCTTGACCCGGCCACCGCCAGCACGGCGGCTGCCACGCTGGCCTCGCCCACCCGCACGCTGATGGGCAGCCCTCAGTTGCAGTGGCTGCAAGGGCAATTGGCCGCGTCCAACGCCACCTGGCAGGTGCTGGGCCAGCAGATTCTGATGGGTCGCATGCAGTTCCCCGTGAGCGTGCTGAAACACCTCAACCCGAACAACACCACGCCCGCCGGACTGGCCGCGGGGCAAAAGGCCATCACCGACTTCATCACCGCCAAGACCGTGGCGGCACAAGCCCCCGCCATGCTGACAGCCGAACAGAAAGCCTTGCTGGACCCCACCCTGAATCCCCGCCTGGGCTACAACCTGGACGCCTGGGACGGCTACCCTGTGGAGCGTGAAGTGGTGCTGCAAACGGCCCGCAAACTGGGCAAACGACTGGTGGTGCTGGCTGGCGACACCCACAATGCCTGGAGCAGCCGATTGACCCTGGCCGACGGCACGGTGGTGGGACAGGAGTTTGGCACCCCCGGCATCAGCTCGCCCGGGTTGGAGGAGTACCTGTCGGCGCTGACACCTGCGCAAATCCAGCAGATCTTTCTGGGCGTGGTGGACGACCTGCGCTACGCCGAGACCGCTCGCCGCGGTTTCGTGCTGATGCGCTTCACCCCCACCGAAGCCACCGGCACGTGGCACTTTGTCAGCACCGTCAAGTCCCGCACCTACACAGTGGACACCAGCGCATCGCTCACCTTCCGGGCCTGACCCACGGCGGTGGCCGCATCACTTGTGCGAGCCACCGCTGGAATACCCGCCCCAAGACCCGCCCGAACTGCGCGATGACGAGCCGCTGCTGTTGTAGCAGTTCTGGGTGTTGGGGTCGCAATCGTTGCGGTCCAGCCAGCTGACGAGGACGATCAGCAGCAGGATGACCAGCACCAGGATGAGTTTGCCCTTCCAGCCCAGCTCGGAGGCGGGCTTGGCGTCCACCCGGGTCAGCAGCGCGGTGGCGTCCTTCAGGCCGAAGGCCGAGGCCACCAGTTCGGCCTTGATCTTGGCCCCGGCCGACCAGGTGACCTCCTTGCCCGCATCTTCCTGGCTCAGCAGGTTGTTGCCCGAGGCAAAGTCGCGGTTGAAGCTGCGCTGGCCGCGCATCACCGGCCAGTAGAACTCGCCCGCCACGTAGGAGGTTTCGGCCTTGTAGGCGTATTGCAGCTGGTAGGTGGTGCCCAGGTATTTGGCGCTTTTGCCGCCCGGAGACAGCACCGGCGCCCCCGTGGTGGGTTTGACCAGGCTCCAGCCCTCGGTGGTGTCCACCAGGAACTGGAAGCCGCGCTGGGCGTTGTACAGCAGGTACTCGCTCCAGCCAAAGTGTTCGTCGGGGTCGTCGGGCTCGGTGCCCATGCGGTGCTGAAAGCCCACCACCTGCCAGGTCTTGCCCTGGAACTGGCCCTGGCTGCCCAGCGCGATCAGGGGCTCCACGGGCTCGTCCTGCTTGGCGGCCACCACCTCCGCACCCACGCCCTGCGTGAGGTCGATGAGGCTGTGGCACGAGCCGCAGGTCATCCGCTGGGTGTTGTCCAGCGTGACGGTGACCGGGGCTCCACACGACGGACAGTTGAACTGGCGGCCTTTTTCGTCGCGGGCCGACTCGACCTTGAGCCCGGCCATGTGCAGGTCTTCCAGCCGCACCTCCTGGCCCAGGCTGACGGCCACCGGCTCCCCACGCAGCGTGGGCGAGTAGTCCAGCGTGAGCACATTGCCGGGGCCTTGGTCGGCATGCGAGCGCAGCTCCACCCAGGCAAAGCCATGGCCCGCCTCGGGCAGGCGAGGCAGTTCGCCCTCGGCGCTGCGCAAGGTGGCGGTGTCGTTCTGGCTGACGGCGTAGGTCTGCCCTTCGATGGCGGTGGTGGCCCCCAGACGGAAGTGCTCGGCCCCCGGCAGTTCGCGCTTGACGGTGCGCGGGCGGCTGTAGACGTGGCTGCCGTTGTCTTCGCTCAAGCTGGCGGGCTGCCCGTCGTCCTGCACCAGCGACCATTCGGTCCACGGTCCCTGACTGGCCTGGTATTGCAGGCGGCCCACCACCACAAAGCCCATGCCCTTGTGCTTGCCGGTGGCCCCGATTTGCAGCAGGGAGTGGTCGTCGAACAGCTCGGCCAGCTTGCCCAGGCGCTGCAACACCTCACCCTGGCGCACCACCGTGCTGCGGCAGTAGCCGCACACGGCGTGGGTGGACTGCGCGCTGCGGAACAGCACGGGCGCACCGCAGCCCGGGCAGGCCGCCCGGTAGGCGCGTTGGGGGGAGGGTTCGGCCATGGTCAGCTATTCAAAAATGATAGCTGCTCACGCTTTTAGAATAAGCGGTAGAGCCCAATTTATCTTGAAATTCAGACGAGTTTCTTCAGCAGCTCTGCCTTTTTGGCGGCAAATTCTTCGTCGGTCAGGATGCCCTTGGCCTTCAGGTCGGCCAGCTTTTCCAGCGTGGCCATCACCTGGTCGGGGGCCACGCCTGCCGGTGCGGCCACAGGGGCTGCGCCCGCTGCGGCGGCCTGGGCCACCGCCCCGTGCGGGTTGAGGCCCGCCGCGAGGTTCTGCGCCAGCACTTGGCCCAGGGCCACGCCCGCGCCCAGGCCCATGGCATCACCGGCAATGCCGCTCCCGCCACCCGCCCCCATGCCACCCACCATGCCGGGAATGGCTTGGGCCGTCTGGTACTGCATGAACTTGCCCATGTCGTTGCCGACCATGCCCATGCCGATCTTCTGGTCCAGGATCTTCTGCAGCTCTTCAGGCAGCGACAGGTTCTGCACCGTCAGCCCTTCCAGCTCGAGCCCGATGGCGGCAAAGGCGGGGGTCAGCTGGGCCGACAAGGCCTCGGCAAACTTGAGCTGGTTGGCCGCCAGGTCCAGGAAGGGGATGCCACTGCCGGCAATGGCCTGGCTGATGTTCTGCAGCACCAGGCCGCGCAGCTGTCCGTCCACGTCGGCCACGGTGTAGCGCTCGCGTGTGCCCGACACCTCGGTTTGGAACAGCTTGGGGTCGGCCACGCGGAAGGCGTAGTTGCCGAAGGCGCGCAGGCGCACGGCACCGAAGTCGGCGTCGCGCACGGTGATGGGTTGCGGCGTGCCCCACTTCTGGTCCAGCTGCTGGCGGGTGCTGAAGAAGTAGACGTCGCTCTTGAACGGGGATTCGAACAGCTTGTCCCAGTTCTGCAGGTAGGTCAGCACCGGCAGCGTCTGGGTGGTGAGCTTGTACATGCCGGGGCCGAACACGTCGGCCACCTTGCCTTCGTTGACGAAGACGGCCATCTGCGATTCGCGCACCGTGAGCGAGGCGCCGTTCTGGATTTCCATGCCCGCCATGGGGAAACGCCAGGCCAGGGTACCGTCACCCTCCTCGGTCCACTGGATGACGTCAATGAACTGTTTCTTCAGGAAATCCATCAGGGCCATGGGCCACCTCCGTAAGGCTGAATGCAGGGGATCGACGGGGGCATGATACCCACGGCTGCACAGGTCGGCCACGCCGTGGCATCCTGCAGGCGCTGGCCTGGGGTGCGTAGTTTCCGCATTATGAATTTCCGCTTCGCATCCTACAATGCCCGACCTGCCCGCATGCCGCACGGCCCATCGCAGGCCCCCTCGGCCCGTTCATCAGAGGAGACACCATGTCACTGAGCCCCGAAGCCAAGCGCAAGGAACTGCGCACCGCCGCCCTCGAATACCACGAGTTCCCCACCCCCGGAAAAATCGCCATCGCGGCCACCAAGCAGCTCACCAACCAGCGTGACCTGGCCCTGGCGTATTCACCCGGCGTGGCCGCGCCGTGCGAAGAGATCGTGAAGGACCCGGCGGCTGCCTTCAAGTACACCAGCCGCGGCAACCTGGTGGGCGTGGTGACCAACGGCACCGCCGTGCTGGGCCTGGGCGACATCGGCCCGCTGGCGGGCAAGCCGGTGATGGAAGGCAAGGGGGTGCTGTTCAAGAAGTTCGCGGGCATCGATGTGTTCGACATCGAAATCAACGAAAAGGACCCCGACAAGCTGGTGGAGATCATTGCCGCGCTGGAGCCCACCTTTGGCGGCATCAACCTCGAAGACATCAAGGCACCCGACTGTTTCTACGTCGAGCGCAAGCTGCGCGAGCGCATGAAGATCCCCGTCTTCCACGACGACCAGCACGGCACCGCCATCGTGGTGGGCGCAGCCATCATGAACGGGCTGAAGGTGGTGGGCAAAGACCCCAAAAAGGTCAAGCTGGTCACCTCCGGGGCCGG
Organism: Burkholderiaceae bacterium; assembly: GCA_036276615.1. Taxonomy (GTDB): domain Bacteria; phylum Pseudomonadota; class Gammaproteobacteria; order Burkholderiales; family Burkholderiaceae_C; genus UBA2334. The sequence continues at coordinate 750 of DASUON010000524.1, read as the reverse complement.
GGCAGCCGCGCTGGCCTGCCTGGGCCTGCTGGTCAAGCTGGGCATTCCGCGCGAGAACATCTACGTCACCGACCTGGCCGGCGTGGTCTACGAAGGCCGCACCGAGCTGATGGACGAGGACAAGATCCAATTCGCCCAGAAGACCGACGCCCGCACACTGGGCGAAATCATCGACGGCGCCGACATCTTCCTGGGCCTGTCCGCCGGGGGCGTGCTCAAGCAGGACATGGTGGCCAAGATGGCCGCCCAACCGCTGATCTTCGCGCTGGCCAACCCCACGCCCGAAATCGCACCCGAGCTGGTCAAGCAGGTGCGTGACGACGCCATCATGGCCACGGGCCGCACCGATTACCCCAACCAGGTCAACAACGTCCTGTGCTTCCCCTACATCTTCCGCGGCGCGCTGGACGCGGGGGCCTCCACCATCACCGACGAGATGGAGATCGCCGCGGTGCACGCCATCGCCGAGCTCGCCCGGGCCGAGCAGTCGGACGTCGTCGCACAGGCCTATGGCATCCGCAACCTGCGCTTCGGCCCCGAGTACCTGATCCCGAAGCCGTTCGATCCGCGGCTGATCTCGGCGATCGCGCCGGCCGTCGCGAAGGCGGCGATGGAATCCGGCGTCGCGACGCGCACGATCAGCGACTGGTACGCATACCGGCAGCAGCTCAATCAGTTCGTTTATCACTCGGGCGTCGTGATGAAGCCGATCTTCACGGCCGCGAAGGCGATGCCGAAGCGGATCGTGTT
>DASUON010000523.1:0-2195 GCA_036276615.1 Burkholderiaceae bacterium | reverse complement strand
TCGCCCCCCCTGCTGGGTGAAATCGTGCGGCACGGGCGCAGGGTGTGGGGCGATGATGCCGCCTATGGTCGGCTGATCAGCCGCAACCTGTTCGAGCAGGCCGACTTCGCTCCGTATCGCCATCGTTTGTTGTCAGAAAGGCGGGCTGCATGGATGCCTCCGTTGTAGAGCAAAAGCTGGAGTCACTGCGTCGGTGCTTGCAGCGCATCGAGCTCAAATGTCCAGCCGATCCGGTGCAGTTGGAGTCAGACTTTGACCTGCAAGACATCGTCTCACTCAACCTCAGCCGGGCGGTGCAGCTGTGTGTGGATGTGGGCGCACACCTCATTGCCGGCATGAACACGCCGCCTCCCGACACCATGGGCCAGACCTTCGACATCCTCGCCCGCGAAGGGGTGTTGAGTGCCGAGTTGGCCACCAGCCTCAAAAAGGCCGTGGGGTTTCGCAACATCGCCGTCCACAGCTACAACGCCATCAATTGGCACATGGTCCACCGCATTGCACACGATCATTTGGGGGATTTCACGGCGTTTGCGCGCGTGGTGGCGGCGCGATTGGGTTGAGCAACAGCACCATCGACCAAACGTTCAATCGTCAATCTCCGTGTCCGCAGGCCGTCTCACGCTCCCAATGTTGTTTGCGGGGACGATCCACTTCACCGGGCAGCATCTGCGGCGGTATTTGAAAACGCCCGCCTGAAGTCGCTGGGTGACACCCCCAGCGTCTGCCGGAACTGGCGGCGCAGGGCCTGCACGGTGCCAAACCCGGCTTGTTCGGCCACCTGTTCGATGGGCAAGGTGGTGGACTCCAGCAGTCGGCGGGCCTCTTGCAGCCGGGCCGTGTCCAGCCAAATGCCCGGGGTGCACCCGGTGGCGGCCTTGAAGTGGCGCAAAAAGCTGCGCGGGCTCATGGCCAACCGTGCCGCCATGCGTTCCACCGTCCAGGGCTGGGCCAGGTTGGCTTGCAAGGTGTCCAGCAGGTGGGCCAGCCGACCATGCCTGTCGGGCGGCACGGGCCGCTCAATGAACTGCGCTTGTCCGCCCTGCCGGTGGGTGGGCATCACCAGCCGACGCGCCACCCGGTTGGCGGCTTCCAGGCCAAAGTCCTGGTGCACGATGTGCAGCATCAGGTCCATGCCCGCGGCACTGCCTGCCGAGGTGAGCAGGCGGTCGCTTTCCACGTAAAGCACCTGGGCATCCACTTCAATCGCCGGATGGCGCTGGGCCAGTTGGTCCGCGTAGCGCCAGTGGGTGGTGGCGCGTCGGCCATCCAGCAAGCCGGTGGCGGCCAGCACAAACGCCCCTGAACAGATGGAGGCCAGTCGTGCACCCCGCGCCCAGGCGCGGCGCAATGGCTGCGTCAGCGAGTCAGGCACGGGCACATCGACGCCTTTCCAGCCGGGGATGACGATGAGGTCGGCCTGCTCCAGCAGATCGGCCCGGGCATCGGCCTGCACGCGCAAGCCACCGTGGGCACGCAAGGGGCCGTCTTCGATGGCGGCACTGGCAAAGCGGTACCACCCGGTGCCCATTTCGGGGCGGGGCAGGCCAAACACCTCAGCCACGATGGAAAACTCGAACGTGCACAAACCGTCGTACACCGGGGCCACCACCAAAGGGCCGGTGAGGGGCGGCGCAGGGGTGTCGGCGGGCGCGGGCATTGGCGTGTTTCTTTCCATGGTTGTCACTCAGCGCCATTGTGGCGGCGGGTGGGGCCGGGAACACTGGGGGCGTGTCCAACCCTGTTGCGAGCCTTGTTCCCATGACCACCGCCGTGTTCCAAGTTCCTGCCGCATCGGCCAGTGCCGCCCAGGCCCACTTTGCCGCCGAATTCACCTTCGAAACCGATTGCTGGGACGTGCACGATGCCCTGTCCAAAGGCCCCGACTTTGTGCTGCTGGACGTTCGAGGCCCCGCGCTGTACGCCAAAGGGCATGTGTCTGGGGCCGTCAACCTGCCGCACGGCAAGATGGTGGAGTCGGTCATGGCCCGTTGGCCAGTCGACACCTTGTTCGTGACCTACTGCGCCGGGCCGCATTGCAATGGCGCTGCCCGCGGGGCGTTGCGCTTGGCCCAGTTGGGCCGACCGGTCAAGCTCATGGCCGGTGGCATCACCGGCTGGCTGGATGAAGGGTTTGCGCTGGCGTTGCCGGATAGCGTCTGAACGCCAGCTTGAGATCAGCTGCCCCGCGCGCC
>DASUON010000522.1:0-4774 GCA_036276615.1 Burkholderiaceae bacterium | reverse complement strand
GACGAAGGTGGCGATGGCTTCGGTGGATTTGCCGGTTTCAGCCAGGATCACACCCTTTAGAAAGCGCATCTGGGGATCGCGGGGCTTGTTGGCCAGGTACTGATCCACCTTGTTGAGGGCTTCGGCGCTTTGCCCAGCCTTGATCAGGCGGTTGACATCGGCGTAATCGTCGGCCAAGGCGTGCCCAGACCACAGGCTCCCCACCAGGGACCAAAGCACCACATGGGCCTTGAGGGGTTTGGACAGGACGGCGAAGGACAATGAACTCATGGCAACAACAGGGCGTGAGTGGTCGAGAAGGGCGGGTGACGGTTTATACCGTCGAAGCAGGCAATCCGGCCACGGGGTGGGTGCCGATATACTGGTTCATTGTAGCTGAGGGGGTCCAGATTCTCTGGGCGGCATCTCCTCCTGCCCAGCCGTTCGCGCTGTGGCTTTTTCCTGATTTCTTCACTCCATTTTCCCGATGTCCCTGCGCATCCACAACAGCCTGTCACGGCAGCTTGAACCGTTTGTTTCTCTGGAGCCTGGGCACGTTCGCATGTACGTGTGCGGCATGACCGTGTACGACCTGTGCCACTTGGGGCATGCCCGGTCCATGGTGGCGTTTGATGTGGTTCAACGTTGGCTCAAGGCCACGGGGTATCGGGTGACGTATGTGCGAAACATCACCGACATCGACGACAAGATCATCAAGCGGGCAGCCGAGAACGGTGAAACCATTCGCAGCCTCACCGATCGCATGATCGACGCCTTGCACCAGGATGCCGATGCCTTGGGCATCGCCCGGCCCGACCACGAGCCCCGCGCCATGGACCATGTGACGGGCATGCTCGACATCATCCGGCGCTTGGAGGCCAAAGGCTTGGCCTACCAGGGCAGCGACGGCGACGTGAACTACTCGGTTCGCGGGTTTGAGGGGTACGGCAAGCTCAGTGGCAAGAGCCTGGACGAACTGCGTGCCGGGGAACGCGTGGCGGTGGCCGATGGCAAACAAGACCCGCTGGACTTTGTGCTGTGGAAATCGGCCAAGGAGAACGAGCCCGCCGAGGCCAAATGGGAAAGCCCTTGGGGTTTGGGGCGCCCGGGCTGGCACATCGAATGCTCGGCCATGAGTTGCGAGCTGCTGGGCGAAACCTTTGACATCCACGGGGGTGGGGCCGATTTGCAATTCCCTCACCACGAAAACGAGATCGCCCAATCCGAGGGCGCCACCGGCCAGCCCTTGGCCCGCTACTGGATGCACAACGGTTTTGTGCGGGTGGACAACGAAAAGATGTCCAAAAGCCTGGGCAACTTTTTCACCATCCGCGAGGTGCTGGCCAAGTACGACGCGGAAACGGTGCGCTTCTTCATCATCCGTGCGCACTACCGCAGCTCGCTGAACTACAGCGATGCCCACCTGGACGATGCGCGTCAGTCCCTCAAACGGCTCTACACCGCCTTGTCGGTGTGCGACACCGTGCCCGAGGTGGCCGTGGACTGGTCCCAGCCGCACGCGCAGCGCCTGCGCGCCGCCATGGACGAAGACTTTGGCACGCCCGAGGCGGTGGCCGTGCTGTTCGAGCTGGCGTCGGAGGTCAACCGCACGCATTCGCCCGAACTGGCGGCCCAATTGCGGGCCCTGGGAGGGGTGTTGGGGCTGTTGCAGCAGCCTCCACACCAGTTTTTGCAGGCCGGGGCGGGGTTGGATGAAGCGGCCATTCAGGCCTTGATTGCCGATCGTGCCGAGGCCAAGGCCTCCCGGGACTTCGCCAAGGCCGACCAGATTCGCCAGACGCTGCTCGCCCAAGGTGTGGTGCTCAAGGATGGCCCTGCGGGCACCACCTGGGAGCGTCAATGACCGGCGTGGCCCTGGCCGGTGGTCCGGCCTATTGGACGGAGGCCTGCCGCCACCTGTCCCGCAAGGACCGGGTGATGAAAAAGCTGGTGGCCCAGCACGGCAGCACGGTGTTGCAAACCCGGGGCGATGCCTTCACCACCCTGTCTCGCAGCATCGTGGGTCAGCAGATTTCCACCAAGGCCGCTCAATCGGTGTGGAACCGCTTCGAGCAGTTGTGCGACACCATGACCCCCCAGGCCCTGTTGCGCCTGAAGGTGGACGACATGCGGCTGGCGGGCTTGAGCGCCCGCAAGGTCGAATACCTGGTGGATTTGGCGCTGCACTTTTCCTCGCCCGGGCGCTTGAACGTGGACCATTGGCCCGACATGTCCGACGAGGACATCATCCAGGAGCTGGTGGCCATTCGGGGCATCGGTCGCTGGACGGCGGAGATGTTCCTGATTTTTCACCTCATGCGACCCAACGTGCTGCCGCTGGACGACGCGGGGCTGATCAACGGTGTCAGCCAAGCCTATTTTTCGGGCGAACCGGTCAGCCGCAGCGACATCCGAGAAGTGGCTGCCGGGTGGGCACCGTACTGCACGGTGGCCACTTGGTATATTTGGCGCTCGTTGGATCCGGTGGCTGTCACCTATTGAGCACAGCCTTCCTGCGGTTCTGAGCCTTCGTTCTGCAACCGCCCGCCCCACCGAAGGAGCAACACCTTGGCGAAAAAAACCTATCTGGATTTCGAGCAACCCATTGCCGAACTGGAATCCAAGATCGAAGAACTGCGTTACGTGCAAACCGAGTCGGCGGTCGATATTTCGACCGAAATCGACCAGTTGGCCAAAAAGAGTCAGCAGCTCACCAAAGACATCTACAGTGACCTGAGTCCCTGGCAAATCACCAAGATTGCCCGCCATGCGGACCGTCCCTACACGCTGGACTACGTGCGCGACATCTTCACCCACTTTGTGGAGTTGCACGGCGACCGCCACTTTGCCGACGACCTGAGCATCGTGGGCGGGCTGGCCCGCTTCAACGGACAGCCGTGCATGGTTGTCGGTCACCAGAAGGGGCGAGACACCAAGGAGCGCACGTTGCGCAACTTCGGCATGACCAAGCCCGAGGGTTACCGCAAGGCCCTGCGCCTGATGAAGCTGGCCGAAAAATTCCAGTTGCCGGTGTTCACCTTCGTGGACACCCCGGGCGCCTACCCGGGCATGGATGCGGAAGAGCGTGGTCAGTCGGAGGCCATTGGCCGCAACATCTTTGAGATGGCCCAGCTGGAAGTGCCCATCATCAGCACCATCATCGGTGAAGGTGGCTCGGGCGGTGCCCTGGCCATTTCCGTGGCTGACCAGGTGCTGATGCTGCAGTACTCGGTGTACTCGGTCATCAGCCCCGAGGGTTGTGCTTCCATCTTGTGGAAGACCAGCGACCGCGCCGAAGACGCGGCTGAGGCCCTGGGCATCACCGCCCATCGCCTGAAAGCACTGGGGCTGATCGACAAAATCGTCAATGAGCCTGTGGGTGGTGCCCACCGCGACCACAAGCAGATGGCCGCCTACCTCAAACGTGCGTTGGGCGATGCCTGGCGTCAGGTGGCCGACCTCAAACCCAAGGAACTGCTGGACCGGCGCTACGCACGTTTGCAGTCCTACGGCCGTTTTGGGGACACCAAGGCCGAGCGGGCTGCCCGCTGAGCCGAGCCGCTTTTTCACTGCCGCTTGGCAGTTCCCGGGCCTTGCCGTGACCGAACCCCTGGTGTTGGCGGCCCGGCAGTGGGTGGTGCTGCAGTCCGCCCCGCCCTCCGCCTTGCACCCCTTGGTGGTGGCGTTCAGTGGTGGGGCCGACTCCACGGCCTTGCTCCATGTGGCACAGCGGTGCTGGCCCGGTGCAGTGCACGCGGTGCACATCAACCATGGGCTTCAGGCGGCAGCGGCCGATTTTGAGCGCCATTGCCAACAGGTGTGCTCAGCCTGGGGGCTGCCTTTGCGGGTGGTGCGCCCGTGTGTGCGGGTGTCACCCGGTGACAGCGTGGAAGCGGTGGCGCGAGAGCATCGCTACACCGCATTGACCGAAGCCGCTCGCGACTTGAATGCCTCGGGGGTGTGGATGGCCCACCATGCCGACGACCAGTTGGAAACCCTGTTGCTGGCCCTGTCCCGTGGCGCTGGTGTGCCCGGGCTGGCCGCCATGCCGTCGAGCTGGGTGTTGGACGGCGTGCGGTTTGGCCGGCCCTGGCTGGCATTGCCGGGGGCTGCGCTGAAGTCGCATGTGGAAGCCCACGGGTTGCCTCACATCGTCGACCCGACCAATGCCGATTTGCGTTTCACCCGCAACCGGATTCGGTTGCAGGTGCTGCCCGTGCTGCGGGAGGTGTTTCCGTCCATGGCCCAGACGGTGTCTCGCACGGCAAGGCATTGCGCCCAGGCCAGTCGCCTGCTGGACGCGTTGGCGGCGGACGACTTGCTGGCGGCGGGGGAGCCCCCCAGACTCCGGGCATTGCAGGCCTTGCCTTCGGACCGATTGGCCAATGCCCTGCGCCTGTGGTTGCGACGCTGTTCGGCCAAGGGACCGTCTGCCGCGCAGTTGGATCAGTTGATGAAGCAGGTGCTGGCGGCCACCACCCGAGGCCATCGCCTGGAGCTGAGGGTGGCCCAGGGCCGGGTGTGTCGGGTGGGGGATGGTCTGAAATACGTGCCCGATGCCACGGGTGTGGGTGGTCAGGAAAAAACGTCGCCAGATTGAGGCATAATATTGGTTTCCCGGAGTGATGACCGAGTGGCCGAAGGTGCTCCCCTGCTAAGGGAGTATGGGGTGTAGAGCCTCATCGAGGGTTCGAATCCCTCTCACTCCGCCAGACCGGGCCCGATCCAAATGGATCGGGCTTTTTTATTGCCCGCGCGGCAGATTGACCTGTTCAGCCGGTAGCAGGTTGGGACC
>DASUON010000521.1:0-7814 GCA_036276615.1 Burkholderiaceae bacterium | reverse complement strand
AATTGGTAGCATTTCACCAGCACCTGGGCCAACTGCGCGACAGCCTGCCGTTCGACATCGACGGCGCGGTCTACAAGGTGGACAGCCTGGCCTTGCAGCGGGAGCTGGGTTTTCTCACCCGCGACCCCCGTTGGGCCGTGGCCCACAAGTACCCGGCGCAGGAGCAGATGACCACGGTGCTGGCCATCGAGGTGCAGGTGGGCCGCACCGGCAAGCTCACCCCCGTGGCCAAGCTGGCCCCGGTGTTCGTGGGCGGCGTGACCGTGACCAACGCCACCCTGCACAACGAGGACGAGGCTCGCCGCAAGGACGTGCGGGTGGGCGACACCGTGATCGTGCGCCGTGCGGGCGACGTCATTCCCGAGGTGGTGGCCGTGGTGCCCCGGCCCGAAGACGGCCTGGGGGCCGATGGCCAGCCCCTGCCGCCACGGGGCCAGCCCTACACCGCCCCCAGCCATTGCCCGGTGTGTGGCAGCCTGGCCGTGCGCGAAGAAGGCGAGACCGACACCCGCTGCACCGGCGGCCTGTTCTGCGGGGCACAGCGCAAGCAGGCCATCCTGCACTACGCGCAGCGCCGTGCCGTGGAGGTGGAAGGCCTGGGCGAGAAGCTGGTGGACCAACTGGTGGAGCTGCGTTTTCCCGTGGCCCGCACCATGTACGACTGGCAAGGCAAGAAGGGCGCGCTCACCGGCTACGGCGGGCAACTGCTGGGCGTGTGCGTGGCGCACCCGCCGCGGGCCACGGGCCTGCGCGTGCAGCGCCACCTGCGTTTTGGCAAGCTGGCCCAGCGCACCCGCCCCTTTGCGCTGGACGACCTGTACCGGCTGGAGCTGGCCCAGGTGATGGCCTTGGACCGCATGGCCGAAAAGTCCGCCCGCAACCTGCTGGAGGCGCTGGAAAAGTCCAAGCAGACCACGCTGGCGCGTTTCCTGTTCGGGCTGGGCATTCGCCATGTGGGCGAGGCCACGGCCAAGGACCTGGCCAAACACTTCGGGCGGCTGGAGGCCATCATGGGGGCCACGCCCGCCCAGGCCGCCACGGTGGAGCAGTTGCTGGCCGTGCGCGACGTGGGGCCGGTGGTGGCGCAAAGCATTTACACCTTCTTCCAGCAACCCCACAACCGCGAGGTGGTGCAGGGCCTGCGCCAATGCGGCGTCACCTGGCCGGAAGGCGAGGGTGCTGCCGACAGCCTGGCCCCCCAGCCGCTGGCGGGCCTGACGGTGGTGCTGACCGGCACCTTGCCCACCCTCAGCCGTGACGAGGCCAAGGCCCTGCTGGAGGCCGCCGGGGCCAAGGTGGCCGGTTCGGTCAGCAAGAAAACCCGCTACGTGGTGGCGGGTTCGGATGCGGGCAGCAAGCTCGACAAGGCCCGGGAGTTGGGCATTGAGGTGCTGGACGAGGAGGGCTTGCGCGCCCTCCTGGCGGGCGGCTGAAGCGGCGCTTCAGTTCAGCGGCACGGCCCCCACCAGCTGGCGCTTTTCCAGCGTCCACTGGTGCAGGGAGCCGTCGTACAGCTTGGCGGGGGTGCCCAGCAGCTCGCTCATCACGAACCAGGGGCCAGACGACAGGTGGCCGCTGTTGCAGTACGAGATGGAGGGGGCGGCGGGGTCAATGCCCTGGCCGACCAGCAAGCCCTTGTAGGTGGCGGTGCTCATGAACTTCAGAGCGCCACCGGCGGTTTTCATCATCAGGTCGGGCGAGTAGAGCTTGGCCCCGTCCAGGTGGCCGAAGGCGTACACATAGTCGCGCTTGCCCAGGCCGTGGAATTGCTTGATGTCGCGCGAGTCGATCAGCGTGGCGCTTTTCTGGGCCATGGCCTGGGCCACGTCTTCCGAGGTGGCCATGTAGCGGGCGGTGCGGTCGGCCTTGGCCACCCAGGTGCCGGTCTTGGCGCTGGGGGCGTCGGTGCTGAAGGCGCGGCTTTCCAGCAGCCAGCTGGCCAGGCCGCCGTCCAGCACGGCCAGGTCGTCCTCGCCATAGGTTTTCAGCTGCCAGTGCACGCGCAGGGCGTCGTCCACGTCGGCCACTTCCACGCCCAGGGGCACCAGCACGATGGGTTTGTCGGCGTCCACGCCCGCGGCCTGGATGGCCTTTTGGAAGTCGGCCTGGGTGGGGATCATGTACTTCACCTTCAGGTCACCCAAGGTGCGGTCGGTGCGCATGGCCTTCATGTCGATCAGGCGAGAACCCGGGATGTGGCCCCCGGCTTCCACCAGCTGTTTTTTGCCGGATTTGGCATCGGTTTCGAACTCGGGCGCGGTGGTGAAGGTTTTCACATTGCTGCGGACTTCCACCACCTGCACCTTGTCCAGGTTGGCGGCCAGCCAGGCGGTGTCCACCAGCGGGCCGGGCAGCACACCGGCCTGGGCCAGCAGCGAGGTGCCGGCCGCGGTGGCGGCCAGTGCAAAACGGCGCATCAGTTGTCTCATGGTTGTTCTCCTTGGGGTGGGGGGGGGAAAAGCGGGGCCAGCTCGGCCGAGGTGGCCGACAGGATGTCGAACCGTCGGTCTTGCCGCAGGGCCTGGGGCGTCAGCTCTGGGTGTTGTTGCTGCAACCGGGCCAGGGCCTGGTCGCGGTCTTGCAGCAAGCGGTGCAGTTGGGGTTGGAACAGCTGCACCATGGCCGTCAACCACCGGGCCACTGGAGCCAATCGCCCTGGGGTGGCAATGCGGAACGAGGCCAGCCGGGCCTGCACCGCGGGCGCTGGTGCCCAGTGTTCCCCCGTGACCCATTGGTTGGTGGTGAACCACTGCAGGGGCAGCCCCTGAGCGCTCAGTGACAGGGCCGCCAGGTGAACAAAGTCGCCCCGTTCTTCAGGGCCGCGGGCAAACAGGTGAAAGTGTCCGTGCTCCCCGCCGCCGTGCCGATGGGCGTGGTAGTAGAACTGGGTGCCTGCCGAGGCGTCGCGCACATCGGCCTTGGGGTGGTGGGCCAGCTCGATGAACTGGCGGGCCCCAGCCAGGGCGGCGTGTGCCAGGCTGCTGCCCGCACGGGCGTAACGCAGCGGCACCTCCAAGGCCACCCGGGCGGCGGCTTGGGGCTGGGGCGGGGTTGGCGTCACTTCTTGGGGGCGCAGGGGTTGGCCGGGGCACAGGGGTTGCCACTGTCGGCCTTTTTCTTTTTCTTCTTCAGGGGGGCGCAGGGGTTTTCAGGGGCGCAGGGGTTGCTGGCACCTTTGGTGGCCTCGGCCTTGGCGGGTTCAGCGGCCATGGCGGTCATGGCCGGGGTGACCAGGGCGGTGGCCACCAGCAGTGCGGACAGGGTTTGGGCCAGCGACTGGGGTGAGGTTTGGCGGGTGGACATGGGCAACTCCGATCAACAACAAGGGGTTTGGGGGAATGGGTTTCAGGCCGACTCCGCCTGGGCACCGTCCACCGCCTCCTGGGCGGTGACCGGGCCGCGGCTGCGGCGCTCGAACCAGGTGCCTGCCATGAACACGCCCACCAGCGCCGCGCCGAGCCCGGCGATCAGCACCCATTCGGGGATGCCCCAGGCGTCGGTGAAGGTGTCGCCGGTTTCAATCTCTGCCATGGCCATCACGGCCTCGATGGCGGGGCCGTACAGGCCGACAAAGGCAAAGGTGCCCAGCAGCAGGCCCACGATGAACAGCAGGGCATCGAGTCGGCCCGAAAACAGCCCCACCACCGAGGTGCCCGGGCAATAGCCACCCACGGCAAACCCGCTGCCCACCAGGACGCCGCCCAAGGCCGAGGCCATCACCAGCGCCGTGGGCACAAACACGTTGTCGGGGTTGAGCAGACCCGCCAGGGTCAGTCCGTACAGCCCCGCCGCGGCCACCACGATGGCGGTGAACATGACCTTGAACACCGACCAATCGGTCAGGCGGAATTGCGCGGTCAGCTTGCAGGGGCTGCCAAAACCGGCGTTTTCCAGCACAAAGCCGAACAAGGCGCCACACACCAGGCCGGAGATGGCCCCACCGTCGTTCAAGGGAAACATGTCAAAGCCCTTTCACGAGGCGGCTGACCAGCAGGCCCGCCGCGAAGAACGTGCCCAGGAACACAAAGGCCGCAATGCCCAGCGTGGCCGCGCCCGACAGGCCCAGGCCACTGGTGCAACCGGCGGCCACACGGGCACCAAAACCGGCCAGCATGCCGCCCACCAGGGCGGTGGCGACACGCCGGGGGGTACCCACGCTGCGTGCGCCGTCCATTTGCACCTTGAACCGTCCGCCCAGGAAGGCCGCCACCACCGCGCCCAAGGCCACACCCACCACCTGCCAGCTGATCCACGATGGCAGGGGGTTGCCGTTGGCCACCAGGGGGCCCAGGTAGGCGTTGGCCTGGGTGACGGAAGGGGCCACTTCCAGCCCCAGCCAGGCGGTCAGGCGGGTGGAGGCACCGGTGGCACCCAGGCCGTGTCCGGTCCACACAAAGGTCAGCAACAACACCAGGCCCAGGGCCACGCCAGCGGCCAGCGGGGGCCAGAAGGGTTTGACAGTGCGACGTTGATCAGGGGCTGTCTCGTTCAAGGGCGGGCTCCATGAAAATACCCTGACGAGTATAGACATCGATCAGAATATTCGCATGCGGGTTCGCCCCGGGGTATCCGCACTGAGGGGCTGCCCGTGGGGCGGTGGGCGGTCATTGGGATCCCCCCACAGGCCCAAGGCCCTGACCATGGCGCGGCGAAACGCAGAACAACGGCGTGTTTCATGGCCTTCTCCTGCGGTCTGGGGGGCGCCTGAATGCTAGACTCGCGACGAGACCCCCACAACCGAGCACCGTGAAAACTCCACCTTCGGACCCTTGTGTCCTCGTTGACGAGCTGAAGCTGGATTCGGCTTTGAAGCTCATTGCGCAGTCCTCAACGGTGCCCGATCGAAGTGCCTTGAGTTCGTGCCAGTACGTTCAGGCGGTGGTGGATGCCCTGTGCGACCTGTCGTCGCATGACGCGCTCACCGGCCTGAGCAACCGCCGCAGTTTTGCGCAGGTGATGGAGCGCGAGCTGGACCGTGTGGCCCGCTCGGGCGACGTTGCGCTGCTGCTGCTGGTGGACATTGACCATTTCAAGCGGGTGAACGACACCCACGGTCACCTGGCGGGCGACGAAGTGCTGCGCCAAGTGGCGCAGCGTCTGGTGGACTGTGTGCGCCCCATGGATTCGGTGGCCCGCTTTGGCGGCGAAGAGTTTGCGGTGGTGCTGCCCAATTGCTCCCATTCGTACGGTTTGTTCGTGGCTGAGCGCATTCGCCAGGCCATGGCGGTTACCACGGTTTGTGTGGGCGGCACGCTGGAACTGGACATCTCTGTCAGCGTGGGCGGCGCTTATGCGCCCCAGTGGATACGCTCGGCACCGGACATCTGGATCGAACGGGCGGACCGCCAGTTGTACCGTGCCAAGCACGAGGGCCGCAACCGCGTGTGCCTGGAAGAGACCATCGACACGGTGGTGTCTTCCGAAGAAAAAGAATTGCTCTACGGGGCTTTGAATCTGGACATGAATGAAGCGCGTCTCGCCTGGGCGCAAGAGAGCAACGGATGACGAGTGCAGCAGCTCCCGCAAAACCCGTGGTGGCCTACACCCCCATGTTCCCTGCAGACCCCCAGCGGGCCGTGGTCCTTGCGGTCACCAGTGGCAAGGGTGGGGTGGGCAAAACCTTCATGTCGGCCAACACCGCCGCAGCGCTGGCCAAGCGCGGCCTGCGCGTGCTGGTGCTGGACGCCGACCTGGGCTTGGCCAACCTGGACGTGGTGCTCAACCTGTTTCCCAAAACCACGTTGCACGACGTGTTCACCGGCAAGGCCACGCTGCGCGAGGCCATCCTCAAAGGGCCGGGGGGCTTCGACGTGCTGCTGGCCGGATCGGGCCTGGTCGAGTATTCCCGCCTGACGGCGGAGGTGCGCGAGCAGTTCCAGTCGGTGCTGCATGGCGTGCTGCTCGACTACGACGTGGTCATCCTCGACACCGGCGCGGGCATTTCCGACGTGGTGCTGTACGCCATTTCGCTGGCCGACGAGGTGTTGCTGGTGTCCACACCCGAACCCACGTCGCTCACCGACGCCTATGCCACCGTCAAGGTGCTGGCGGCGCAGCAGGGGCGGCGCACCATCCGCGTGGTCATCAACCAAACCCTGCAGCCCGGTGAGGGTCGCATGATCACCACCCAGTTGCAGCGTGTGGTGGACCGGTTTGTGCCCTCCTTGGGCGGTGGGCCGGTGGTGTTGTCCCACATGGGCGACATCCCCTCCGACACCCTGGTGCGTGCCGCGGTGCAAAAGCGGCAACTGCTGTTCACCAGCGCACCTGGTTCGGCACCTGCACAGGCGGTGGCCGCCGTGGCGGGACGCATTGGCGACCTGGTCCAGCGCTGGCAAAGCGCCCGCCGCCAGGGCTGATGGCGGTCCTGCCCATCCTCAAAATGGGCGACCCGCGCCTGTTGCGGGTGGCCCAGCCGGTGGCCGATGTGGCCGATCCGGCACTGGCCCAACTGCTGCAAGACATGCGCGACACCATGGCCGCTGCCCATGGTGCAGGGCTGGCTGCCCCCCAAATCGGGGTGGATTGGCAGGTGGTCATTTTTGGATCGGGGCAGCCCAACCCGCGTTACCCCGAGGCGCCCGTGGTGCCCCCCACGGTGCTCATCAATCCCGTCATCACCCCGCTGGGTGAGGAAGAGCAGTTGGACTGGGAAGGCTGTTTGTCGGTGCCCGGTCTGCGTGCCATGGTGCCGCGCTGGCAGCGCATCCGCTACCAAGGGGTGGACGAACATGGCCAGGCCATCGACCGCACGGTGGACGGTTTTCACGCCCGGGTGGTTCAGCACGAGTGTGACCACCTCATGGGCGTGCTGTACCCCATGCGGGTGCGCGACTTCAGCCGCTTCGGGTACACCGAGGTGCTGTTTCCGGGGCTGGACGCTTCGGTGGACGACGACTGACCGCGGCGGCGTCAGCCTTGGCCGGACAGGGCGGCCAGCAGCTCGGTTTCGATGTCGATCTGGGTGCGGTTGTGCTGCAACTGCTGGCCGCAGATGAGGAAGGTGTCTTCCACCCGTTCGCCCAGCGTGGTGACCTTGGCCAGTTGCAGGCTGATGGCGTGCCGCGCCAGCACCAAGGCCACGTTGTACAACAGACCGGGCCGGTCACTGGCCGACACGCTGAGCAACCAGCGCTGGGCTTTTTCGTCGGGGCGCAGCTCCACGCGGGGATTGACCGGGAAACTCTTCACCCGGCGCGACAGGCGGCCTTTGGAGGGACGGGGCAGCGGGGCCTGCTCGTCGATGAAACGGCACAGGTCCGATTCCACCATGGCCATCAGCTCACGGGTGTGGCTGTCCAGGTTGGAGGCCACCACCTGGAAGGTGTCCAGCGCATGCCCATTGCGGGTGGTGTGGATCTTGGCGTCCTGGATGCTGAAACCCGTCATGTCGAAATAGCCGCAGATGCGGGCGAACAGGTCGGCCTGGTCGCGGGCGTACACCAGCACCTGGAAGCCTTCTCCCGTGGGGGAGGTGCGGGCGCGGACCAGGGTGGGTACCGTGTCCGGTGAGGTGCGGGCCAGCTCGCGGGTGATTTGTCGCGTGTGCCAGGCGATTTCGCCCGCCTGATGGCGCATGAAGTAGCTCACGTCCAGCGTGTCCCACAGGGTTTTGTGGGCGTCGTGCGGCAGCGAGTGCAGGGCCAGCTGGGTGAGGGCTTCGCGTTTGCGGGCTTCCACCAGGGCGTCGGGGCTGGCCTCGCGCCCACCCAGGGTGCGCAGGGTGTAGCGGTACAGGTCTTCCAGCAGCTTGGCTTTCCAGTTGTTCCACACCTTGGGGCTGGTGCCGCGGATGTCGGCCACGGTCAGCAGGT
>DASUON010000520.1:0-3689 GCA_036276615.1 Burkholderiaceae bacterium | reverse complement strand
TGCCCAAGTTCACCGGGCGGCGCGTGTTCCACAACATCGACCTGGCCGAGCTGGCCCGCTTCATCGACTGGGGTCCCTTCTTCCAGACCTGGGACCTGGCCGGGCCCTACCCCGCCATCCTGCAAGACGAGGTGGTGGGCGAGCAGGCGCGACAGGTGTTTGCCGACGCCCAGGCCATGCTGAAAAAGCTGATCGCCGAAAAGTGGCTGACCGCCAGCGGCGTGATGGGCCTGTGGCCCGCCAACGCGGTGGGCGACGACATCGTGCTGTGGACCGACAGCCGCCGCCAGCAGGTGGCCCTGACCTGGCACGGCCTGCGCCAACAAACCGAAAAACAGACCTACACCGACGAACACGGCCAGGAACGCCTGCGCCCCAGCCGCTGCCTGTCCGACTTTGTGCAACCGCTGAGTGCTACTGAAATTGAAGCTGCTCGCGCTTTGTTTGAAAGCGCTGGAGGCCAAAAAAGCTTTGAATTTTCAACGCCCATCGACCACGTCGGCCTGTTTGCCGTGACCGCCGGGCTGGGGGTGGAGGCCAAGGAGGCCGAGTTCGTGGCCGCCCACGACGACTACAACGCCATCTTGTTCAAGGCCCTGGCCGACCGCCTGGCCGAGGCCGCCGCCGAGTGGCTGCACTGGCGCGTGCGCACCGACCTGTGGGGCTACGCCCCGCAAGAAGCCCTGAGCAACGACGAGCTGATTGCCGAAAAGTACCAGGGCATCCGCCCCGCGCCCGGCTACCCCGCCTGCCCCGACCACACCGCCAAGACCGGTCTGCTGGCGCTGCTGGGTGCGTCCGACATCGGCATGGGCCTGACCGAAAGCCTGGCCATGACCCCGGCGGCCAGCGTCAGCGGCTTCTACCTCAGCCACCCCGAGGCCACCTACTTCAACGTGGGCCCCATCGGGGACGACCAGGTGGCCGACATGGCGGCCCGCCGCCACATGCCCGAGGACGAACTGCGCCGCTGGCTGGCCCCGCTGCTGTCCTGAGGGGCGGCTGTCATGGCCGCTTCACACCCGCGGCCCACCCTTGCGGTTTTCTTTGCCCTTCACGCAGGTTTGCCCATGCTTGTTTCCACCGTTCGCCGCCTGGCCCTGCTGGGCCTGACCACCCTGGCCCTGGGGGCCCAGGCCCAGGGCTTCCGTTTCATCGCCATCGGGGACATGCCCTACGGCGAGCCCGCCAAGGTGTACCCGCAGTACCAGGCGCTGATCGACGCCATCAACCGCCGGCAGCCTGCGTTCAGCCTGCACATTGGCGACATCAAGTCCGGCTCCACCCCGTGCAGCGACGAGCTGCTGGGCCAGCAGTTGGCGTTCTTCCAGACCTTCCAGCAGCCCGTGGTCTACACCCCCGGCGACAACGAGTGGACCGACTGCCACCGCAAGGCTGCGGGCGGGTTCGACCCGCTGGAGCGCCTGGCCCACCTGCGCCGCCACTTCTTCGCCCCGGTGGGGCAGAGCTTGGGCGCTCGCCCGTTGGCGGTGCAAAGCCAGGCCCAGGTCATGGGCGACCGCTTTGCCCCGTTTGTGGAGAACCAGCGTTTTGTGCGCGACGGGGTGCACGTGGTCACCGTGCACGTGGTGGGCTCCAACAACAACCTGGAGCCACGCGACCCCAAGGCCGCGGCGGAGTTTTTCGAGCGCGACCGCGCCAACGTGGCCTGGCTGGAAGACAGCTTTCAGCAGGCTCAAAAAGCGCAGGCCCCGGCGGTGGTGGTGGCCATGCAGGCCGACATGTTCGAGTCAGACTTCAACGTCTACCGCGACGAGCGCTTCCTCAGCCATTCGGGGTTTGCCAATGTGGGTCAGACCCTGGTTCAGCAGGCCAAGGCCTATGGCAAGCCGGTGCTGCTGGTGTATGGCGACAGCCACCAGTTCCGCGTGCTGCGGCCCTTCCCCAAGACCGCCCCCAACATCACGGCGCTGGAGGTGTTTGGCGAGAAGGACATGCACGCGGTGGAGGTCAGCGTGGACCTGACCGAGTCCTTCCCGTTTGCCTTCCGCCCGGTGCTCAACCCGGCCCTGGCGCGTTGACGCCACCCGGGCCGCGGGCGGGCCTCACTGGGGCTTGAAGCCGCTGCTCTGGATGATGTGGGTCCAGGTGGTGCGGTAGGCCTTTTCGCGCTCGGCCAGCTGGGCGCCGGTCATGAAGCCCACGGTCAGCCCCATGGCGCTGAGCTTGTCCTTCACGTCGGGCTTGGCAATGGCCTTGGCCAGGGCGTCGGCCACGCGCTCCAGTTCGGCCTTGGGCGTGGCGGCGGGGGCAAACAGGCCGTAGAAGGGCATGTCTTCCAGGCCCTTCAGGCCCAGCTCGCTGAAGGTGGGCACGTCGGGCAGGGCAGCCTGGCGTTGCGCACCCAGCACGGCCACCACGCGCAGCTTGCCGGCCTTGTGGTTTTCAATGAAGTCGGGCACCGAGGCCACACCCGCCGCAATCTGGTTGCCCAGCATGTCGCCCATCAGCGGGGCGCTGCCGCGGTAGGGGGCGGCCACCAGGTCCAGGCCGTACTTCTGGCCGATGAGCTTGACCAGGAACTCCGGCGTGGACGCCGGGGCCGGGATGCCCACCGAGCCCTTGCCCTGGCCTGCGCCCTTGACCCAGGCCACGTACTCGTTGACCGACTTGGCCGGGGTGCCGCCCGAGACGGCAAAGGCGTTGACGAAGGTGGCGAAACCGGCCACGGGCACGAAGTCGGTGGCGGGGTCGAAGCCGGGGTTCTTGGTGACCAGCGGCAGGATGGTCACGGTGTGGTCGTGGCTGACGAAGTAGGTGGTGCCGTCGGCTGGCGCGGCCTTGAGGGCCTGGGCGGCAATCTGGCCACCGGCGCCGGGCTTGTTGTCCACCACCACGGGCTGGCCCAGCGTGTCTTTCATGCTGTCGCCCAGGATGCGGGCAATGGCATCGGTGCCGCCGCCGGGGGGGAAACCCACCAGCAGCTTCACGGGCTTGCCCGTGTCGGCCTGGGCCAGACCGGCCCAACCCGCCATGCACGCGGCAGTGGCCACCAGGGTCACGACGTTCGCGGCCCGGCGAGTCACCGCGGCCAACCCAGTTTTGCGCATACCAGCACCTCCAAGTGAAAAAGGGGACCTTAGCAGAAGCAGGGGGGCGCGGTGGTGGCGGGCGTTACCCCCATCGCACCACCGCCCAGTACACCAGCAAGCCCACCCCCGCCAGCAGCTGCACCTTCAGTGCCAGGGGCGCGGCCTTTGCCCCGGGCGCTTGGGCGGGTGTGAGCTGGGCGGCCACGCTGCCCAGGGCCAGCGCGGGCACGTAGAGCACGGCCCCCCACGCCAGCCAGCCAATGCCCACGCCCATGCAGCCAAACCCTTCGCAGCGCAGGCGCCACAGCGCGATGGCGCCCAAGCCCGTGGCCGCCAGGGCCAGGAGGTACAGCAAGGCAAGCCATCGTTTCAGCATGGGCAGCGCTCCGGGGTGCATGCACCGCGGGGGCGGCGCTGCTGAATGATGACAAAAAATGGGCTCTAGCGCTTTATTTGGAAGCGCAAGAAGCTATGAATTTTGTAGTTCTTGGGGTGGAGAGCCGCCTCGCCCATGCCGCATCACGGCTTGGGGGCCAGCGTTTCCAGGGTTCGCGCCAGCAGGGCGTGGCGTTTGTATTCGATGGAGGTGCTGTTGGTTCGCTGACCTTCGTCGGTGCTGCGCGGGAACGACAGGCG